>NZ_JBKFBA010000013.1:0-15270 GCF_053345925.1 Rhodococcus sp. C26F | reverse complement strand
GAGGAGCCGGCCCTGGTAGCGCCTCGTCACCGCCGTTGTGAGCGCGCGAGCAGCGCCAATTCCATCCTGGACTGGCAGCCGGTGGCCGTGAGGATGCGGGAGATGTACTTCTTGACACTGTCTTCGGCGAGTGACAGTGTCTCGGCGATCTGCGCGTTGGACAGGCCTTCGGCGACGAGATGGACCACCTGTTGTTGCCGCTCGGGAAGTCGGGTCAAGGTAGCAAGGGGCCGCGTGGTGGGTAATCCGCGGGCGATGGCGGACAGTTGGCGGCTGAGCAATCGAAGGGTCGCTATTTCGTGCACGCCGAGCTTGTTGGGCTCGGGATCGAACATGCCGACCAAGGCAGTGTGGCCGCCACCGAGTTCGAGTCGCATCGCAGCGGCAGTTTCCATTCGCCATGTCGAGCGCAGGAAATGCCGGACGTACGCGGCTGCCGCCGGTGGCAGGGGCGTGACCGCCTGCAGTTCCGCCATGGAGGCGACTCCGCTGGTCACCAGTTGTTGCACTGCGGCGCTGCAGCCGAAGACATCGTGGCGGGCCCAACGTTCCTGGTATTCGGGCAGCATTTTCGCTGTTGCCCCTTCGGTCAGTGGGGCGGCGTCCTCGAAGACGGTGTGGAAGGTTGCTCCGGCGAAGAAGGATACGTGTTGCAGGCCGAATTGCTCTTGCAGGGCTTGGACAGTGCGCTCTTTGAAGTCGGGGACGGAGGCCGCATCGGCGCAGCGTTCGAGTACGTCGAACGCGAGCTCGTAATCACGCGGTTCCAGGACTTTGCGTATTGGGGACCTCGTCGACGGGGGTGCGGAACGGGTGTTCCGAAGGCCTGTCGAATTGTCCCCCATAGTGGACTGGGTCACAACGCGCATAGTAGCTAGATTTCGGTCACAGAGTAAGAGTTCATCTGCGTACCCGCCGGTAGGTGTCGGTTGTTGCACCACGGCTCGGTCACTGCACGACTCGAGTGAGGAACAATGTCTGATTCTGAATGGACCAGCCCTAAGTGGGGAGCTACGGAAGTGCTTCCGCTGCCGAGCCGCTTCAACTCCATGGTGCGGACGGTAGCGGCGGACCGTTTCGCAGCAACCGGTGCGCGATGGAAGGACGTCGTCTTCGAGCGCGAATTCGAATTGTTCTCGCGCGCAGACGCGGACGCGATCGAGAGGGAAGTCCTCGACTCCGGCTACCGCTTCGACTTCTCGGCAACGGTGTCACTCGAATCCGAGCCTGAGAAGTACAGGCGCCCCGAACGTGAAACACCCGGATTCGCCGAGGAACAGTCCGCAGACGGCCGTAGGCAGGTCGGTGTCGGTGACAACGTCATCAGCAAGGCGCAGACGGTCGTCGGCCCCGTTGCTCTGATCTCCACCATCGAACAGGTGATGGGCTACCTGACCGATGGGGTGCCCGCCGGCACCATCGCGGTGATCGACGATTCGGGCGGCACCTTGACCGCACCGATCATCGAAGGATTCGCGGGGGTCATCTGCCTCGGCGGCACGGTCCGCTCTCACCTGGGGATTCTCGCTCGGGAGTACGACGTGCCCACCCTGATGAACTGCAAGATCGACGAACTCCAGGACGGAGATCTGGTCGAGCTCGAAGTGACCGCGGCACCTCCCGCCTCGGATGCATACGAAACCGGCGACATCGGGCACGCCCGAATCTGGCTGATCGAGAACGAGGGCTGAAACATGACGAACCTGAACTACCGGTCCCTGCTCGAGACCAACAACTACGTGCGGAATCTGTCCGACACCACCTACTGGCTGTGCATCACCCGCACGGTGCAGGAATCGAAGCTCTTCCCGATGAGCCCCTACATGCTGCTGAGCTATCTCAACAGCTTCTACCGGCTGCCCACCCAGCTGAGGGAGATCGATGCGATCACTCCCGCAGAAGAACTCGGCGACCGTGCACGCGAGGTCAGTCTCAAGGTCAACACCGTCAACGGCGCCTGGGGCATGCCCACCTTCTACCTCCTCGGCCGCGAAATGCTGATGAACTGGGGCCTGATCCGGCCCACGGACGCAGTCGACGACGTCGTCGACGTGCTCGACTTCTCGCGACGGTTCAACCTCGCATACCACCGCAACGACGGTCATCTCACCAACAAGGAATTCGGCGACCGCAGCCAGTTCCTGCCCGAGCGCACCGTGCAGGTCTTCGAAGCCGACCTGCATGGGGTCACCCCCGGCGACCGTCTGCACACTGCAGCCACCAAGCTCATCGCCCAGTTGTCGCAGTTCGCGTTCCTCGCGCACTGCGAGTGCCGCATCGGCCTGCACAACAGTGGGCCGTACAACTTCGGCAATGACCGACAGATGATCGTGCGGGACTTCTTCGATCTCACCGAAGGCGACTATCCCTGGCTGGACGGCATCGCGACGCGACTGCCGTTCAACAATCTGACGATCCCGATTGTCTTCAAGGACACGAACTTCCACCTGATGGATGACTGGGCGTCGTTCGAAGCCGAGCCGAGCTACAACGCCTCCAACATCGTGGCGATCGGCATGTACAGCTCCGATGCCCTGACCGACGGTTATGTGCCGGTCGGGATGGACAATGCCGACACCTTGGCCGACACCATGGAGCAGTACCGCGAAATCCTCAACGAAGCGACCACCGACCTCTGGAAGCGCATCGCGTCCTGGTCCCGGGAACAGATGATCGACGCCGGCGCCCTCGTCTACTCCTCGGTGGGCAAGGATTTCGCACACCTGGCAGGAACCTACCGCCAGGACGACTGGCTCCAACTCGACGAACGCGTCCAACGCTTCAAGCCTCTGATGAACGACGAGTACGGACGCGACCACCTCGGCGAAATGGTCGGCCTGCTCGGACTGCCGCACCAGTCCGCCAACGAATACACCATGGCGCGCTACTCGTCGCAGAACCGGAACATGATCAACGGCATACCCTATTCGGTACTCACCGATGACGACTATGCCCCGACCGTAGGTAACCACTTCGCCGGCTCGAGCAGCCTGCCCGTCAAGACCGGACTATGGACAACCAGCGCCGGCCGGATCGACATCGACGACTACAACGCGCGAGCGCGCGGGTTCACCCCGGCAGTACTCGACGGTGCGCACCGCTACCACGACGAAGAATGGGTGAAATGGCACCACGGTAGCGAGCAGGCCGACGAGCTCTACCGCCTCACCCAGCGTGGCTCGCGCAATCTCGAGGGACGCGGTTCCGCACTCAGTCGTGCCGACCTGCCTGGTCTCGGTGACCCGAAGGGCGACGACCATGCAGATCGGTGACCTGATCCGACGCGCCGGCGCGCAGTTCGGTTCAGCACCGGCGTTGATCCACGAGGACCGGGTGGTGAGCTTCGCCGAATTCGACGAACTCACCGACCGGCTCGGTAACGCCCTGCTGGCCGGCGGTCTCACAGCTGGCGACCGGGTTGCAGTGCTCATGCCCAACGGCATCGATGGCGTCGTTGCTTACTATGCGATCGCGAAAGCGGGATTGGTTCGAGTTCCGCTCAACGTTCGCGAGACCGCGTCCGAGCACGCGTACAAGATCGACGATTCGCAGGCCCGCGCCCTCATCCACGCAGGAGACCCGCCTGCATCGGTCGAGGTGATGATCACCGCCGACGAACTGCCCGGCCTCATCGCGGGCGCCTCGCCCGGCCCGTGCGACATACGACGTGAGCAGGATGCACCGTTTCGTCTGGCCTACACCGGTGGGACAACCGGAAAACCCAAAGCGGTGGTCCTGACCACGCGCAGCGAACTCGCGGAGGTGGCCAACTTCCTGGTTGATCTGCTGCCCAACCTCCGACCGGATTCGGTGATGCTTCATGCAGCGCCCATCACGCACGGTAGCGGTGCGTTCTTCCTGCCGCATCTGGTCAAGGGCGCTCCGAACGTGATCCTGCCGAAGTTCACCTCCGCAGCCTTCCTCGAGGCAGCACAAAAATACCGTGCCACAACGACTTTCATGGTGCCGACGATGATCGCGCTGCTTCTCGAGGATCCGGACACGGCGACAGCGGATCTCACCCTCGAGCGCCTGTGCTACGGCGGGGCTCCCATTGCTACCAGCGTGCTGCAGCGTGGTCTCGATCTGCTCGGCCCGGTCTTCGCCCAGCTGTACGGGCAAGCGGAAGCTCCGCTGGCGATCACATGCCTGCAACCGTGGGAACACACCCCGGAGCGGCTCACCTCCGCCGGCAAGCCGTACACCTTCGTCGAGGTCCAGATCCGCGACACCGACGGTAACGTCCTCGGTCCCGGGGAGGTGGGAGAGGTTCTCACCAGAGGTCCTCACACCATGAGCCGGTACTGGCGACGTCCCGAGGCGACCGCCGAGACGATCGAACCGGACGGGTGGCTGCACACCGGCGACATCGGACGGTGGGACGACGACGGCTACCTGCATCTGCTCGACCGTCGGCACGACGTGATCATCTCGGGCGGCTTCAACGTGTACCCGCGTGAGGTCGAAGACGCCCTGCTGACCCATCCCTCTGTGATCGAAGCAGCGGTTGTAGGCCTTCCCGATGACAAGTGGGGTGAGCGGGTCGCGGCAGCCGTGGTCACCCGCAGCGAAACGCATCCCGAGGAGATCCTCGAGTTCTGCGCGGACCGGCTGGCCGGATTCAAGCGCCCGCGTGCCATCGAAATCTGGCCCGCAATCCCTACCAGCCCCGTCGGCAAGTCGCTACGCCGCGAAGTACGCGACCGCATGGCCGCGGCCCGGCAGTGACCCGCCGACCAGCACCGAAAGGACCCCATCATGCTCGATCCGTACGAGCTCACCGTGCACACCCTGACTCTGCGCCAACTCGGCTCCGCCGAAGATCTCAGTGAGATCAACGGTCTTGCGGTCGACGACGTCGAAGCGGCCCTGGAGAAGGCCGTCGTCGAAGGCACCATCATGGCCGCGCGCGGCAACAACATGATCACCCCCGCGGGCCGTGAATTCCTCGACACCGTGTACCCGCGCACATTCGCTGCGCTACGGGCCGACACGGCTGTCACAGCAGCAATGGATGCCTTCGAAACGGGCGTGAACAAACAGATTCTCGCACTGACCACCGACTGGCAGACCATCGAGATCGACGGCGATCGGGTGCCCAACGACCACGGCGACCAAGACTACGATTCCAAAATCATCACCAAGCTCGGCCGGGTGCACGAGAAGACCTACAAGGTCCTGCGCCCACTGGCCGACGCGGACCCGCTCGTCGATCGATTCCTCGACCGGATCGGCGACGCTCTCGTCCGCGCGGAAGGCGGCGAAACCGACTACGTCAGTGGGGTGCGGGTCGACTCGGTGCACACCGTGTGGTTCCAGATGCACGAGCACATTCTTCGGCTGACCGGAAGGGAACGTCCGGAATGAGTACCACAACGAGTTTGCAGTGGCTGGTCGTACCGGACGAGGTCGCAGCCGAGCCGAGCCGGGATCTGGTGGGTGGAAAAGCATGGAGTCTGTGGCGCATGCGGTCCCTCGGACTGCGGGTTCCTCCTGCCTTCGTCGTCACCACCGAGGCCTGCACGGCGTATTTCGCTGACGGTCACATGCCCGAGGGTCTCGACGAGGAGCTGGCCGCGGGAATCCGTTTCCTGGAACACAAACTGGGCCGTACTTTCGGCGGTAGCGAACGCCCGTTGCTCGTCTCGGTGCGATCGGGTGCTGCCATCAGCATGCCCGGCATGATGGACACGATCCTCGACCTGGGATGCAACGACACCGTCGAGGCCGCCCTGGCTGCCGAGAGCGGCGATCCGGATTTCGCGGCCGAAGTGCACCGCCGATTCACAGGGTTCTACGGTCGGCTGGTGCTGGGGTGCACCGAAGACCTCGACGACTTGCCCGACACCACCGCCGTCCGTGCGGCCATCGCCGAGGACGTCGACGCGACCGTACCGGCAGACCCGTGGGAACAACTCCGCGCCGCTGTGGCCGCGGTGTTCGAGTCGAGTCGCTCGCGACGTGCGCTGGCCTACCGCAAGCACTACGGCATTCCCGACGACCTCGGAACGGCGGTCACCATCCAGGCGATGGTCTTCGGCAATCTCGACGACGACTCCGGTACCGGGGTGCTCTTCACCCGTAACCCCGTCGACGGCACCCGAGAGCCCTACGGTGAGTATCTGGCCAAAGGGCAGGGTGAGGACGTCGTCTCCGGCCGGATCACGCCGGAACCGTTGTCCTACCTCGCCGCTCGCTGGCCTTCGGTGCACGCCGAACTTCTCGAGGCTGCGGAGTGTCTCGACCGTGAAGGTCGCGATGCGCAGGACATCGAGTTCACTGTCCAGAGTGGCGAGCTGTTTCTGCTCCAGTCGCGCCCGGCGAAGCGGACCGCCCGAGCAGCGGTGCGCATCGCGGTCGAACTCGTCGACGAAGGCGTCCTCGAACCGGACGAAGCACTGTCGCGAGTGACCGCCGATCAGATCCGGACCCTGTTGCGGCCCGAGATTGCGTCCGGTGCCGCTGACGACGCCGAGGTGCTTGTCAGTGGTGTGCCTGCCAGCCCCGGAGTGGCGACGGGACTGGTGGTCGACACCCCGGAAGCTGCGCAAGCCACGCCCGGTTCCATCCTGGTTCGCAAGTCGACCAGTCCCGACGACGTGCACGGGATGATCGCCGCGTCTGCGGTGATTACCGAGCAGGGCGGGTCGACCTCGCATGCGGCGGTCGTCAGTCGGGCGTTGGACACACCGTGCGTCGTTGGATGTGGCGCCGGCACGGTCACGGCTCTGGTGGGCCGTACCGTGACGGTCGACGCGACGACCGGTCGCGTCTACGCCGGTGAGCTGCCGACCTCGGCCGTGGATGAAAGTGAGGACGACGATCTGCGCCGCCTCACCGAATGGGCCGAACGCGCCGCACCGCTGACGGTGAGCACGACTGCCGTGCTCGAGCCGGTATTCGACGCGGACGCCACGGCTATCGACGATCTCGGCGAGAAACTGCCCGATATCCCTGCCGGCACCAAATCTGTTCGCGGAGGGATTTTCTGCGCCCCCGACGGTGTGCGCGCCGCCATCGACGCAGGCGTCGAGGAGATCGTCACCGCCCACCGGCTTCCGGTGCTACTCGCTGCCGTCGCACACCACAGGAGAATCTCATGACCACACCGGAACGTGTCACCTACCGCGACGTGCGGGAGATTCTGCGTACCTTCCGCGACTCCGGCTGGGCCGCGATGACGCTGGAAATGGACGGAATGCGCATCACCGTCGGCAAGGACGGTCCGCCGACGCCCCCGGCACGACCTGTTGCCGATGTACCGACACCGGCCCGGCAGGTCGCGTCGACGACCGTCCCCGCGGTGACGCACACACCGCCGGCCGACACAGCCGATAGTGCGAACGCCGCCGATACGGTACCTGTCGTGGATGCCCCGGTCCCGGCGGCGCCGGCGGACACCAGCGGGTGCATCGAGATCACGTCACCGACCGTCGGTGCGTTCTGGGCGGCACCGAGCCCGGGTGAACCACCGTTCGTGCAGGTCGGTCAGAAGGTCGAGGCCGGCGAGCAACTCGCCATCGTCGAAGTGATGAAGCTGATGAATCCGGTCGTTGCGCCGCAGAGCGGCGAGATCGTACAGATCTGCGCCACGAACGCCGATCTTGTCGAGTTCGACCAGGTGCTGTTCCTGATCAGGCCGACCGATGACTAGCCCTTCGAGCCTGGCAACCACGGTGTCCGAAGGCTTTCCCCTGCAGCGAGTACTCGTTGCCAATCGCGGTGAAATTGCAGTTCGGGTCATCAAGGCGTGCCACGCACTCGGTATCGAAACGGTGGCTGTCACCTCGACGGTGGACAGAGCTGGCCTTGCGGCCCGCACGGCGGATCGAGCGGTATGCATCGGCCCGCCGCCCGCCGGCGACAGTTATCTGTCCATTCCTGCAGTGCTCACCGCCGCACTCGGAACCGGATGTGACGCTGTACATCCGGGCTACGGATTTCTCTCCGAGAATCCCGAGTTCGCTGCGGCGTGTGTTGCCGAAGGGCTGGTGTTCGTCGGTCCTCGCCCCGACGCGGTAGCCGAGGCGGGGGACAAGGCGCGGGCACGGGAGTTGGCGCGTTCGGCGGGGATACCGGTGCTGTCGGGATCACCGGTGCTCGACTCGACCGAGGCTGCAGTCGCAGCGGCCGCAGAACTGGGCTATCCGGTCCTGGTCAAAGCTGCTGCCGGCGGCGGTGGGCGCGGCATGTCGGTCGTCGAGAACGAAGCCGAACTTCGCGCACGCTGGTCGTCGGCCGCCGCCGAAGCACAGTCGGCGTTCGGTGACGGCCGCACCTATATCGAACGGTTCATCCGCAGTGCCCGACACATCGAGGTGCAGGTCCTCGGCGACAAGCATGGCTCGGTGATCCATCTCGGTGAACGCGACTGCACGCTCCAGCGCCGTCACCAGAAGGTGGTCGAAGAGTCGCCGGCACCGAACCTGCCGGAGAAGGTGCGGCAGGATATCCGGCGCAGCGGCGTCGCCTTCGCCCAGGCACTGGGGCTCGACAGCGCCGGCACCGTGGAGTTCATCTATGACGCCGACACCGAGGAATTCGCTTTCCTCGAATTCAACGCCCGGATCCAGGTCGAGCACCCCGTCACCGAGATGGTCACCGGCGTGGACCTGGTCGTCGAACAACTGTGCTCGGCGGCGGGTATTCCGCTGCGGTTGACCCAGGACGACATTCACATCGTCGGACACGCTGTCGAGGTCAGAATCACCACCGAGGATCCGGCACGTGGATTTCTTCCCAATCCCGGCACGGTCACCCGATGGGAGCCGCCGAGGGGGGAGGGGATCCGCGTCGACAGCCACTGCGAAGCCGGCTATGTCGTTACTCCCTACTACGACTCCCTTCTGGCCAAGATCGTCGCGCACGGCCCGGACCGGGACACGGCCGCGAACCGCATGGTCACTGCACTGGGAGACCTGGGCGTCTCCGGCGTCCCCACGACCGCAGGATTCGCTCGGGTAGCGCTCGACCATCCGGACTTTCGGGCGGGAGCTGTGACCACCGACTGGATCGCCTCTCGGGGCCTACCCCACTACTTGGAGAAGATCTCATGAGCTATCTGGACTGCGCCCCGCGCAATGCCGACGGCAGCCGCCGCACGATCGACATCGTGGACCAGACCTTGCGCGATGGTCCGCAGAGTTGGTGGGGCATGCGCCTGCGCAAAGACATGGGCTTACCCATGGCCGCGGAACTGGACCGCACGGGCTTTCACACCATCGATCTCGTCGGAAGCTCCATCTTCGAGGTGCTGGTGCGGCACTGCAAGGAGGATCCCTGGGACCAACTGATCTCGCTGTCGAAGGCCATGCCGAGAACCACGGTGCGGGCCGGCACTCGTAGCAACGGCATCGTGACCTTCGGGCTCACGGCAGACAGTGTGATGGATCTGTGGGTGCAGCGGTTGTGTGCACATGGCATCGGCAGCTTCTGGATCTACGACGGACTGTTCAACATGGACAAGATCGGTCGGCTGGTCAAGACGGTGCAAGCCGAAGGTGCCCAGGCAATTCCGTGCATCCTCTATGCGGACACGCCCTATCACACCGACGAGTACTACGCTGCTCGCACTCGTGAGCTCGTCGCAACCGGTGCGGACGGGATCGAGCTCGAGGACGCTGCCGGTCTGCTCACCCCCGAACGCACGCGGTCGTTGATCGCGGCGATCAAAGGCGCAGCCGGCGATCTGCCCGTGGAGATCCACTTCCACAGCAACAATGCGATGGCACCGGTGAACTATCTCGAGGGTGTGCTCGCCGGCGCCGACCGCGTGCACACCGCCAGTCGTCCACTGGCCGCTGGTGTGTCTTTACCCTCCACCGAGAACACGGTGGCGAATCTGCGCTATGCCGGGTTCGACATCGATCTCGACGACTCGTACTTCGCTGCCGTCGAGGAGCACCTGCTTCGCGTGGCCGACTACGAGGAGTTGCCGGTCGGTCAGCCCGCGGAGTACTCCTTGTTCCAGTATCGGCATCAGCTGCCCGGCGGGATGGCCGGCACGTTCAAGGCGCAGCTGCGTGATCGTGGCATGGAGGACCGTTTCGAAGAGGTACTCGACGAAATGTCGGTGGTACGCGAGGAACTGGGCTATCCGGTGATGGCGACGCCGTTCTCGCAGTTGGTCGGCACGCAGGCGGTACTCAACGTGGTGACCGGATCGCGCTACTCGGTCGTGCCGGATGAGGTGATGATCTACGCCAACGGCTTCTACGGTAAGCCCGTCGCTCCTCTCGATCCCAATGTCCTCGACAAGATCATGAGCTCGCCCAAGGCAAAGAGTTACGAGAACTGGGAGCCCCCGCAGCCCAGCCTGGCAGACCTGCGTGCGAAGTTCGGTGGCTCGATCAGCGACGACGAGCTGATTCTGCGGCTTCTGGTGCCGGAAAACGATATCGACGTCATGCGCGCGACCCCTCGACGTCAACGTGACTTTTCCCCGACGAGCAGGCAGACGCGGTACATCCAGGAACTGGTCGAGACCGCGGTCGGTGCCTACTTGCACATCGAAGCCGGCGACTTCTCGCTGACATTGGAAGGCGACCACTGATGAGCGAGCTCGGAGTGGGTCGACCCACCAAGCGGCGGGCGGGTTCGGCGGTCGGCGGTCTTCCGGTGGCCGACCCGCGGCCGATCTTCGACGGCGAGGCCGTGCTCGGAACACGGTGCACCGAATGCCGATATCCGACTGCCCAGCAAGGACTGCCGTGGTGTCCGGTGTGCTACGGGGCCATGGACGGTGCACGTTTCGCTCGGACCGGAAACGTCTGGTCGTCCACGGTGGTCGCCATCCCGGTCGGCACGCAGCGACCACCGTTCGGTTTGGCCTATCTCGACCTCGACGATGGCCCCCGGGTGCTCGTCCATCTCGCGGAACCTGCCGTGCTCGAACTCGGTGCTCGTCTCGAGATCACTGGGACAGATGACGGCAACCTGGTTGCCTCCAGAAAGGTGCAGTGATGGAACAGGCGATGCTGTGGGGTGTGGGAACCTCCGCCTATGGCCGGTTCCCGGACCGGAGGGTGGAGTCGCTGGCCTGGACGGCAGTGGCTGAGGCGGTCCGGGATGCGGGTATCGAGCCGGGGCAGATCGATGCGATCATCGTCGGCTCGGTGTTCGGTCCGCCGGGGGTGGCCACCCGGGTCCAGCGGGGTCTCGGAATCCCATCCGTTCCGATGTGGACGGTCGAAAATGCTTGTGCCAGTGGAACGAGCGCCTACCACGAGGCAGTCGAAGCGGTACGTCTGGGTAGGTTCGGTTGCGTGCTGGTACTCGGCGTGGACCAGATGTCGACCCTCTTCTCCGGGGCGATCGTCCCCGAGGCCACCGACCCCGAAGGGGCGTCGTCGTTACCGCTGCCCGGCCTGTACGCACTGCAGGCACAACGGTATGTGGGGGAGTTCGGCGTTACCCCCGAGCAGCTCGCGGCCGTCGCCGTGAAGAACAAACGCAACGGCCTGGACAACCCGCGTGCCCAACTGCGGGACGCAGTACCGACAGTGCGAGAGGTGCTGGACTCCCGCATGATCGCGGACCCTTTGACCTTCCTGCAGTGCTGCCCTACCAGCGATGGTGCGGGCGCTGCGATCGTCGGGGGCGAACGAGGCAACCCGAACGACCTGCGTATCGAATCGTCCGTCCTGGTCTCCGGTGCGTTGTGGGATCACCGCAGCGAGGAGGTATGGGGATACGCGAGCGTGGCGCGCGCCGCCGAGAAGGCATTCGCAGAAGCCGGCCGCACTGCTCAAGAGATCGATGTACTCGAAGTGCACGATGCCTTCACGATCGGCGAGATCATCACCCTGGAGGCTTTGGGTCTTGCACCGCGCGGTAAGGGTGCCGAACTAGCCCCCTCCGGGCACACCACGCGTGATGGGGTCCAGCCGGTCAATCCGAGCGGGGGGTTGTTGTCTCGTGGGCACCCCCTCGGTGCCACCGGCATGGCGCAGCTCGCCGAGATCTCGTGGCAACTGCGTGGACGTGCCGGCGCTCGACAGGTCGCGCGGCATCGCGTGGGTCTGGTGGAGACCATGGGGGGAGGAGCGGCCGGAATGGACGGCAACGCCTGCGTGATCACGATCCTGTCGACCCAGTCATGACGTCCTCGTATGCGGGACTGCTGGGGTTTCGGGACCTGGGCGGTTTGCGGACGAACGACGGTGGACGCGTTCGCCACGGCGTGCTCTACCGCAGTGGAACCCCGCAATTCTTGGACCTGCACACAGCCCGCGAGTTGATCGCTGCGACCGGGATACAAGCGACGATCGATCTACGTGTGCCTCATGAGATCGCGGTGGAAGGTCGAGGTCCGCTCGACGAGTTGCGTGTGGCCCATCTTCCGAACCCGTTCAGTATTCCTGACACAGTCGCGTCGGACTCGGCTGTGGCCCCTATGGTCGGCGACGATCCTCTCGTCACGAGATATCTTTCGTACCTGGAGGCAGATGCAGCGGGGGCGGTGGCGGTGCTATCCCGGTTGCTCGAGCCGGCCACGCTGCCGGTGCTGGTGCACTGCACTGTCGGCAAGGACCGAACCGGAGTCGCGATCGCGCTGGTGCTTTCTGCCATCGGCGTGCGGCGTAGAGACATCGTCGCCGATTACGCGGCCGCTCCCGAGGACGTGGTCGCGTCGATGCGCAGATTGCGTGAGATGGCCTCGTACGGTCCTGCGGCCGATCTGTACCCGCCGGAAGCGTGGACTGCTCCGCCGGATGCGATGGAACGCTTTCTCGACCGCGTCGATCGCGAGCACGGCGGAGTGTCGGCGCTCCTTCAGCGTCATGGGGTCGGGCCCGATGAGGTCGAAAGGTTGTCGAAGCTTCTCGTTACCTATGACATCACTGAAACGGAGGAAGACCATGCAGGTGAATGAAAGTCGAGTCATCACCGCTGACCCGGCGACGGTATGGAAGATCGGCGGCGACACCGCGAATGTCGCGGATTGGATTCCCGCGCTGGAAAGCTCGTATCAACGTGAGGATATGCGGTACACGACGTTCGCCGGTGGAGGTGGTGAAGCCGTCGAACGGATCGTCGAGCACGATGATCAGAAGAGGCGTTACGTGTACGACTACGTCTCGGGCCCTTTGCCTCTCGAGTCGTACCGGTCGGTCTTCGCTGTGGTCGATCATCCCGAGGGTGCACAGATCACCTGGGACGCGGATTTCAGGGGTGCTTCCGCTGAGGAGGATGCTGCGCTGGCCCAAGCGATCTCGGAGATCTATCGTGCGGCACTGGACGAATTGGAGAACCGCGTCGTTCGCGATCGGGTATGAGTGATTCCTGAAGACGATCGATCCCTTCGGCCGAGCACGGTCGAAGGGATCATCGTTTCCACAAGCGTGAGGACGCTATGTTCCAGGGATCGTCATGACGCCGGTTCGTCATCCTCCCGGTATGTGTCCACGAGACGGTCCCGTTTCTCGTACGCCATATCGAGGGCGAGGCTTTCGAGTTCTGCCACGATATGGAGGATCGAATGCGCCGGATGTCCGAGGTTCTCATCGGGCCGGGGGTTGCGGGTCATTGCTTTCCTCGCTGTCGTCATGCCGCGTGTCGTCTGGTCGGAAACGGAGACGCCGTGCAAGCGAAACAATTCGAGGTTGCACGTACTCGAGTCGACCAATTCGTCGAGTGTGCTCATACTATCTGCGGTAAGCGAATCCTTCACAAAGATTCCTATGAAAAGCCCTGTGGGAGATGGTGCTTGAAACTGATACACAGCACCTGCGGAGCGCAGACTGGTGGCCTGGGTGCACCACCCCCGGGGGTGTCTGGCATGGAGACGTGATCGTCGCGTGCCGCTGACACATCTTGACCGCGATATTCGAGTATCGGGGGATAGGTGTTCCTGCCGCGCTGAGCGACGTTGTGCAGGCCAGATGCCGTAAGTGCCGTGGCTGCGTACGCGAGTGTCGCGATCCCGTAGGCGACCACGTAGTTGCCCCGCTGTCGAGACATGCCCGGCGGGTCATTGTGATTCCAGTCATATGCAGGTACTCGTCGTACCCACATGGAAGGAATCCTCGGATGACACTCACCGCGCCTGTTCCCTCGACCTATCAGCAGCGTGCTCGTGGAGCTGAGTATCTCGCTCGTGCCCGTGAAGTAGCCAAGGTCATCGACGCCGAAGCAAACGCTATCGAAGCCGGGGCGACGATCACGCGGCCTGTCTACGACGCGCTGGCCGAGGCAGGCTT
This sequence comes from Rhodococcus sp. C26F, assembly GCF_053345925.1. Lineage (NCBI taxonomy): Bacteria > Bacillati > Actinomycetota > Actinomycetes > Mycobacteriales > Nocardiaceae > Rhodococcus > Rhodococcus sp. C26F. The sequence goes on along the minus strand of NZ_JBKFBA010000013.1, from coordinate 1,069 downwards.
GTTCTGGATCCTGGTACCGGAGGAGTACGGGGGCGCCGGCCTCGACATCGTCAGCGCCTTCAAAGTCATTCAGGAGCTCACGCGCGCCGACGGCTCCACCGGGTGGGCGTTCATGGCCAACTCGTGCAGCACCGGTGTGGCAGTCGGTTACACGAATCCCGAGGGTGCTCGCGAGATGTTCGCCGGGGTCGACAAGGGCATCACCGCAGGAATGGTCGTCCCTACGGGTAAGGGGGTCCGCGTCGAGGGTGGCTATCGCGTCACCGGCCGCTTTCAGTTCGCCAGCGGCTCGGCCCATGCATCCTGGATCGGTGCCGGTTTCGTCGTCCACGACGACCAGGGCAATCCCATCGTCGATGCGGACGGTCAGCCCGAGGCCCGCATCGCGTGGATTCCCAAGGAGAAGGTCGAGTTCCTCGGCAATTGGAGTGTCATGGGCATGGTCGGCACCGGTTCGTACGACTACCAGGTGAACGACGAGTTCGTGCCGGAGCGTTTCACCATGGATACCTTCTCGACCGTTCCCGTCCGCCCCGAAGCGGTCTACAAGCTCGGTCTCCTGGGCATCGGTGTCGGTGGCCACGCACCGGTGGCGCTGGGGCTCGCCGAGCGCGCCCTCGAGGAAATCGCCCGCATCGTGTCGGGGAAGGTGCGCCCCGGATACGACGGTTTCGTCGGTGACTCCGATGTCTTCCGGATCGAATTCGCGCGTCACGAAGCGCTGTTCAAGGCTGCGTGTGCTTTCGTCTACGAGGTGTTCGGGGACGCGGAGGACACGGCGGCGGCAGGACTGCCCATCTCGGAGGAACAGCACGCGCGGCTGCGGCAGGCTGCGACCTGGGTGCAGGAGGTCGCCGGCGATGTCGTGATGTTTGCGCACCGTTGGGCCGGTAGCGCGACGGTGCGTACCCCGAGCGTTCTCGGGCGGTGTGTGCGTGATGCTGCGGTCGCCACACAGCACGCCTTGATCGACCGCATGACGTTGAGCGACGCCGCCGGGGCGATCCTGCCCGGCTACCAGCAGGGCTGATCGGCGCTCTGCCACGGCCGTTCGCCCGGGTCGTGATGG
>NZ_JBKFBA010000012.1:138869-141234 GCF_053345925.1 Rhodococcus sp. C26F | reverse complement strand
GTCCTCGCACACGGCGAGGGCGGCCCGTCGTGGTTCGTCCCTAGTGATCGAGCTCGCGCGCGATCGCCCGCATGACCTCGGAGATGCGCTGCCCGGTCTTGCGGTCGGGGTAACGCCCGCGCCGCAGATCGGGCTGGACCGCTGCTTCGAGCAGCTTGATCATGTCCTCGACCATGCCGTGCAGTTCGTCCGGCGCGCGGCGCTTCTGCTGGGCGGGAGCCTCGCGGCGACCCTGCCGCAGCGTGGGCTGCTCGAGGAGCTCGACCTTCAGCGCCTGCGGACCCCGGCGGCCCACCGCCATACCGAACTCGACGCGCTGACCGGGCTTGAGCGCTTCCACTCCCTCCGGGAGCGCCGAGGCGCGGACGTAGACGTCCTCACCCTCGTCCTGGGACAGGAAGCCGAAGCCCTTCTCGACGTCGTACCACTTCACCTTGCCGGTCGGCACCGCGCTCACCTGCTCCTCGACAGCTGTGCCCCACAGCGGGGCAACCCGTTTACCATGCAAAACAACGCGCCCCGACTCGGTCGAGCGGGACGCGTAGACACCTGTCAGTGTACCCGCAGAGGTGGGTCCGCCCCCGAATCGTCTTCCCGCTCCCGGACGTCACCGTCCGTCCTTGCGGCGACTACCGTGGTCACGTGGGTACTTCATCTTCGGATTCGTCTGCCGCCCCGCGTAACGGCCTCCTGAAGGCCGCGATCGCCTGCTTCGTCGTCGGTGTGGTGGCGGTCGTCGCCATCTTCCTCATTCCGGCGCTCACCGACGGCAAGCCCGGACTCGCGCTGTATCTGTTGACCCTCGCATGGCCGTTGGGCTTCGCCCTCGCCATCGCCTTCGCGCTGCGCTCGGGCCGGCGCGCTCGGAACGGAGACCGGACATGAGGATCCTGCTCAACATCATCTGGCTGATCTTCGGCGGGCTGTGGCTCGCGCTCGGCTACTTCGCGGCGGGTCTGATCTGCTGCATCCTCATCATCACCATCCCGTTCGGCATCGCGTCGTTCCGGATCGGTATCTACGCGCTGTGGCCGTTCGGCAAGACGACGGTCGACAAGCCGACGGCCGGCACCATGTCGCTGATCGGCAACGTCATCTGGATCCTGGTGGCCGGTATCTGGCTGGCCCTCGGCCACATCGCCACCGCGCTTGCCATGGCCGTCACGATCATTGGCATCCCGCTCGCCGTCGCCAACCTGAAGATGATCCCGATCTCCCTGATGCCCCTGGGGAAGGAGATCGTTCCTGTGGATGCCCGCCCGAGTTACATGTGATCTTTCTCACATAACGAGCCGATAACGAGCGGGACTCGAAACGGAATTTCGGGTACCCGGACCCCACTACCTGGGACTTCATTCCCTGGTCCGCGCCACGCACGTCAGTCGCCACACGAATCGGCGCGTTATCAATTGGTGACACTTCACCCTCGGAACCGTTACCGTCATGTCCGGTCGAACCGCCTGGCTCGACCGGTCCGGAACCGCCGCGCCAAATTCCTGTCCCGTGGTTCCGGAAGTCCCGACGAACGATCCACAGGGGACAGGAAACGGGGGACCCACCGGTCTCCCAGGAACCGATCGGCCCACAGCCGGACGGTGTCCAGGAGGCCCGGGCCGACGCAACCGCGACGGTCCTCGGGGTGAAGCCGAAGGCGCTCCCAACGGAGCGACACGGCCGGGCGACCTCTTCAGCCCGAACCCGACAGCTGACCTCGTAGGTGCGTACGGAGAGGAACACGGAACCGACATGAGCGGACGCCATCGCAAGCCCACCAATACCGGTCGTACCGTCGCGAAGTTCGCGCTGACGGGCGCAGTCCTCGGCGTCACGGGTGTCGCGTTCAGCGGCACGGCCGCTGCCGCCCCCGACTCCGACTGGGACCGCCTCGCACAGTGCGAGTCCGGCGGCAACTGGGGAATCAACACCGGCAACGGCTACCACGGTGGCCTGCAGTTCTCGCCGAGCACCTGGAACGCCTACGGCGGCCAGGAGTACGCCGCCTCGGCCAGCCAGGCCAGCCGCGAGCAGCAGATCGCCGTCGCCGAGCGTGTCCTCGCCGGCCAGGGCTGGGGCGCATGGCCCTCCTGCTCGTCGAGCCTCGGCCTGTCGAGCGCGCCCACGCAGCGCTCCGTCGACGCAGCGCCCAGCGCGCCCGCCGAGACCCCTGCGCCGGCCATCCAGAACGCTGTCCCGCAGCTTCCGGAGACCCCCGCTGTCCCCGCCGAGGTCCAGGGCATCCTGGCCGGCTTCGAGCAGGGCGTCACCGCACTCCAGGAGGCCGGTGTCGAGCTCGACCCGAACATCCTGGACGCCGTTCGCGCGGTGCTCCCGCAGTAACACCCCGAACATCCCGGAAGGGCCTCGC
>NZ_JBKFBA010000012.1:91670-138843 GCF_053345925.1 Rhodococcus sp. C26F | reverse complement strand
CCTCACACACGACGACGCCCGGCCCCCACGAAGGGACCGGGCGCCGTACGGAAGAGTCTGTTCGGTGATCCGCGATCGGATCAGCGGTTGATCACCGTCTTCGGATGCGTGTAGGGCAGGTCCTCGACCGGCAACGGGAACACGGTGTCCTCACCGTACGGGGAGAGCGGACCGGAACGCGTGGACGACAGTTCGGTGACAGCGTGCTCACCGTCGGCCAGCTCGGGCCATCCGTGGTCGACGTAATGCTTTTTCGAAGAGGTAGCCATGCGCTCATTTTGGCAGGTGAGTTCGGGGCCTGCTACCGCAGGTCTCTAATCTGGAGGGGATGTCCCCGACCACGCCCGCTCCCGACACTGCCTCGGACTCCCTCGCCCGCTGGCTGGCAGGTCGACGCGACACGGATCTGGCCGCCACGCTGCGCGCCCGTCCGGATCTCGTGGTGCCGCCACCGGCGAGCATGAACGTGCTCGCGAGCCGGGCTCAGCAACGCGCCTCGGTGTTCCGTGCGGCCGACGAACTCGACACCGCTGCCTTCGGGATCATCGAGGTGCTGGCCCGTCTCGGAGCGGTGGACACCCCCGTCTCCCGCGCCGCCGTGCTCGACGAGGTCTCCGGCCGCATCAGCGCGAGGAATCTCGACCGGATCCTGTCCATCCTGCGCTCGCTGCTGCTCGTGTGGGGGTCCACCGACGAACTGCGTCTCGTCGCTGCCGCCGTGGACGCCGTTCCGTGGCGCGTCGGACGCACCGGCGACGTCACCGGACCGTCCCGGCAGGAACTCGACGACCTCCTCGCGGCTCTTCCGCCCGAGCAGCGCAGCATCCTCGACACCCTGTCGCGTACGTCCCCGATCGGTCGGACCCGCGACGCCGCACCGGACACCCCCGCCGAGCGGCCCGTGCAGAAACTGCTCGCCGCCGGACTGCTCTTCCGCATCGACGACGAGACCGTCGAACTCCCCCACCGGGTGGGCCAGGCACTGCGCGACGACGCCCCCTTCGATCCGGCGGCGCTCGCTCCCCCGCGCGCACCGAAACCCACCCGATCGACCGCCGACGTCAATGCGACCGCCGCCGGCGCCGCCCTCGAACTGCTGCGGCACTGCGAGGACGTTCTCGACACCCTCGGTGCGCAACCCGCCCCCGTCCTCAAGGCCGGTGGGCTCGGTGTCCGCGAACTGCATCGCATCGGGAAGGCGGTCGGACTCGACGACGACGAGACGGCGCTCGTCGTCGAGGTCCTCGCGGGTGCCGGTCTGATCGCGCGGGGCCTCCCCGACCCGCCGACACCCGGGGACGACGATCACTGGGCCCCGACCACCGCCACCGATGCGTGGCTCGCGTCCTCCCCCGCCTACCGCTGGGCCGTGCTCGCCGGTGCCTGGCTCGATCTGCCGCGCCGGCCCTGGCTGATCGGCCGGCGCGACCAGAACGACAAGCCGGTCGCAGCGCTGTCCGACGAGGTGAAGTCCCCTACTGCCGCCCGCGACCGGCGGTTGCTGCTCGACGTCCTCTCCGACGTGCCGGCGGCGGGCACGGACGTCGCCGACCTGCGTGCCGCTGCGGCGTGGCGTCGTCCTCGCTGGGCGGGTCGCTTCGACACGACGAGCGTCGTGGAGACCGTGCGGGAGGCGACGACACTCGGTCTCGTCGCGCACGGCATGCTCGCGTCGCCGGGCAAGGCGCTGCTGCACGGCGGCGACGCCGAGGCCGAGATGGCAGCGGTGCTCCCCGAACCCGTCGACTACGTGCTCGTCCAGGCCGACCTCACGGTCGTCGCCCCCGGACCGCTCGTCCCCGAACTCGGCGAGCGGATCGCGCTCGTCGCCGACGTCGAATCGGCCGGTGCCGCGACCGTCTACCGGATCGGCGACAGCAGTATCCGGCGCGCGCTCGACGCCGGGCTCGGCGCGAGCGACCTGCACGGCCTGTTCGCGACGCATTCGCGCACCCCGGTGCCGCAGTCGCTCACCTACCTGATCGACGACGTCGCGCGTCGCCACGGACGCCTGCGGGCCGGTGTGGCGACGTCCTTCGTCCGCGCCGACGATCCGGCTCTGCTCACCGAGGTACTGTCCGCCCCGGTCGCCGCCACGCTCGCCCTGCGCGCGGTCGCCCCGACCGTCGCGATCTCGCAGGCGCCTCTCGCCGAGGTGCTCACCGAGCTGCGCGCCGCTGGTTTCGCTCCCGCCGGGGAGGACGCATCGGGAGCGATCGTGGATCTACGGCCCCGGGGTGCCCGCGTCGCGATGCCGCGTGCCCGGGCCCGCTATGCCGGGCCCACCGCGCCGAGCGACGAGCAGCTCGACACCCTCGTGCGCACGCTGCGCGCCGGCGACCGTGCGGAGTCCGCGACACCGACGGCCTCGGCACGGGGTGACGGCAGCCGATCCGGCGGCGCGGCGACGCTCGCGCTGCTGCAACTGGCCGTGCACGGCAAGCGCAGCGTCACCCTCGGCTACGTCGACGCCCAGGGTGTGGCGACGCGCCGCATCGTCGACCCGGTGTCGGTGGGCGGCGGGCAGGTGCAGGCCTTCGACCCGGCGACCGGCTCGGTGCGCAGCTTCGTGCTGCACCGTGTCACGTCGGTGGCCCTGGTCGACTGACGACGGGCACCTCGCGCAGGGTGCCGTCCGCGTCGGCGAGGAGGTTCACGGCATTTCCGTCGCCGGCGAACCGCTTGCCGTACCACCGGGGCATCCCAGCGAGCGCGATGGCGCGGGGCGCGTCGGCCCGCAGCGCGGTCGGGCCGACGAAGACGGTCCGATAGGCGCCGGCGACCGGAAGCGCGTCGGCATGCAGGGTCCGGAATCGTTGCTGCAGTCCGCGTATCGACCGCGGCAGCGCGCCGGTGTCCCGTGTCGTCATGAGTTCTCCTCGGCGGTGTGCGCGAATGTGGCTGTGCGGGAAGGGTGGTCGGAGGCACGACGCGCGGCGTAGCGTGCCACGAACCGTTCGGCCATCGCCGTGATGGTGAGCGACGGGTTGACTCCGACGTTGGCGGGGATCGCGGAACCGTCCACGACGTACAGACCCGGATGCCCGAACACCTGGTGATCGGTGTCGATCACGCCGTCCGCCGCGTCGGTGCCCATGGACGCACCGCCGAGGATGTGCGCGGTGATGGACTTGCCCCCGATGCTCTCGAGCAGCAGGTTGAGCGGTCGTCCGCCGATCGACTCGGCGAACGAGCGGGCGACGGCATTCGCCTGGGGCAGATAGCTCGGTGCCTGCAGCCCCTCTCCTGCCCGTGAACGCAGCACGCGCCGCCAGGGCCGCACCGGCGACCGGTCGAAGACCAGACGGATCTCGTTCTCCACGTCCTGCATCACCGTGAACACGCTGAGCCGCCGAATGAAGTTGCGCGCGAACACCGTCCGCAACTGCAGAACGGGGCGCGACGCCAGCGCCCGCAGCGCATCACGACGTCGCCGGCGGGGATCGGCACCGTCCACCAACGGCCCGAGCTGCAACCGCATGTGCCATCCCCCGACATAGCGGTTCTGCGTGACGTGGGTGCGCTCGTCCGGATAGAACTCGCTCGAGATCGTCGGTCCGCGAGTGAGGTCGACGTCGACGTCGTCGGCGAGCACGGCGGTGATCGCCTCGGAGTTGGTGCGCACGCCGACGCCGAGACGCTCCGAGACGTTCGGCAGTCCCCCGTTCTCCCGCGACCGGAACAACAGTTCCACGGTGCCGAGGACACCGGCGGCGAGGACGACCTCGCCGGCGCGCAGACGCTCCCCGTCGGCGAGTTCCACTTCGTACCCGCCGGCATCGAGAGCGGCGACGGACACCACGCGGCTGTCCGGGCGGATCTCGGCTCCGCGACGCTGCGCGAGCCACAGATAGTTGAGGTCGAGGGTGTTCTTGCTGCCGTACAGGCATCCGACGAGGCATCCGCCGCACATCACGCAGCCGGTACGCTCCGGCCCCTCGCCACCGAAGAAGGGATCGGGGACGGTGACACCCTCCTCGCCGAAATAGATCGCCATGGGTGTCGGACCGTAGGTCTCGCCCGCGCCGGCTCGTCGCGCGACGACCTCCAGGTGCTCGTCCATCGGCCCCTCGATCGGAGCGGTGGCGCGGCCGAGCACGCGGGCGGCCGTCCGGTAGTGCTCGGTCAGCTCCGCGCGCCATCCGCCCGGCACCGACGGCCAGGCGGGGTCGGTGAAGAAGGCGTCCTTCGGTTCGAGCAGTACACCTGCCCAGACGATGCTGCCGCCTCCCACACCGACTCCCCCGATGATCCCGACGTGGGAGAGGACGCGCTGGGAGAAGAAGCCGCGCAGCCCGATCTCGGGCATCCACAGGCAGCGACGGGGATCGCGGCGGGCAGCGGCGAAATCGTCCCGGGTGTGCCATCGGCCCTGTTCGAGCACGAGGACCTGCCGGCCCTGCTCGCTCAGGCGCAGAGCATAGAGGGCGACCCGTCCGGCGGCGCCGTCGACGTACAGACTGTAGGTTCGGTCCCCAGGGCGGTGAGGCTCAGGCCTGTGCCGCAAGCCCCACGAACGCCCTGCCGACGGTGAACTGGTTCTCCGGCCGTGGGAGCCCGTAGTGCCCACGCAGGGTGGATTCGGTGTACTCGGTGCGGAACAGACCGCGCTCCTGCAGGATCGGCACCACACCGTCGACGAACTTCTCGAGCCCCGACGGCAGCACGGCGGGCATGATGTTGAAGCCGTCGGCCGCGCCGGTGTGGAACCAGTGCTCGATCGTGTCGGCCACCTGCTCGGCCGTGCCCGCGAAGGTTCGATGGCCGCGACCGCCGCCGAGGCGTTCGATGAGCTGCCGCACCGTGAGGTTCTCCCGTCGCGCGAGCTGCACGATGAGCGTGTACCGGCTCTTGGCTCCCTCGATCTCGTCCTCGGACGGCAGGTTCTCCGGCAGCGGCTCGTCGAGCGGAAGCTGCTCCGGCCGCAACCCGAACCGTTCGGCGAGCTGGTGGCGCGCGTACTCGGGCGAGATCAGCCGGGCCAGTTCGGCGTCGAGTTCGCGTGCCTCCTTCTCCGTATCGCCGATGACGGGCACGATGCCCGGGAGGATCAGCACCTGCCGCAGGTCGCGGCCGACCTTGCCGACCCGATCCTTCACGTCGTCGTAGAACGCCTTGCCCTCCTCGAAGGTGGGCTGAGCGGTGAAGATCGCCTCGGCGTACAGCGCGGCGAAGTCCTTGCCGTTCTCCGACGAGCCCGCCTGCACGAGCAGCGGGTAGCCCTGCGGCGACCGCGGCACGTTGAGCGGCCCGGCCACCGAGAAGAACTCTCCCTCGTGTTCGAAGGTGTGGACCTTCGCGGAGTCGGCGTGGATCGCCGCCTCCTTGTCGGCGACGATCGCGTCGTCCTCCCAGCTGTCCCACAGCTTGGTCGACACCTCGACGAACTCGGCGGCCCGCGCGTAGCGGCTCTTGTGCGCCGGCACGCCGTCGAGACCGAAATTGCGAGCGGCGTCGTCACCGGCGGTAGTGACGATGTTCCAGCCGGCACGTCCCCCGCTGACGAAGTCCAGCGATGCGAATCGACGCGCGAGGTTGTAGGGCTCGTTGTAGGTCGTCGACGCGGTCCCGATGAGACCGATCCGCTCGGTGGCCGTCGCGATCGCGGTGAGGATGATCGTGGGTTCGAGCTTGCCGCTCGGACGCCGTTCGGGATTCGCGAACAGTACGGGGCTGTCGGCGAGGAACACCGAATCGAACCTGCCACGCTCGGCGGTGCGGGCGAGCGAGATGTAGTGCTGGATGTCGAGATTCGCGTTCGGGTCGCTCTCCGGCAGACGCCAGGCCGCTTCGTGATGGCCGACGGGCATGAGGAAGGCGTTGAGGTGCAATCGACGATCGGTCATGTCTTCTCCTGTCGTGAAAGGTCTTTCGTCACAGTTGCGTGATGACACCGAGGGCGGTGAGGAGGTCTTCACGGATGTCCCGGAAACCGGGATCCGTGATGGAACGGGGCTTGTCGAGATCCACGTGGCGGTCGACGGCGATGCGCCCTTCGTCCAGCACGACGATCCGGTCGGCGAGCACTATCGCCTCGTCGACGTCGTGAGTCACGAGCAGCACGGTGGGACGGTGCGCGCGGACGAGGTCGTCGAGCAGTCCGTGCATCCTGATGCGGGTCAGGGCGTCGAGCGCGCCGAACGGCTCGTCGGCGAGCAGCAACTGCGGCTCCCGCACCAGGGCTCGGGCCAGCGCGACACGCTGTTGCTCCCCACCCGAGAGTTCGAGCGGCCAGGCGTCCTCACGTCCGGCCAGGCCGACCTCGGCCAGCATCTCGGATCCCCGGCTCCTCCCCTGCCTGTCGAGTCCGAGCGTGACGTTGTCGAGCACGCGCTGCCAGGGCAGCAGGCGGGAGTCCTGGAAGGCGACGGAGACCTTCTCCGGTACCGCGAGTGCGCCACCGCGGATCTCCACGTCGTAGTCGAGACCGGCGAGCGCACGCAGCAGGGTGGACTTCCCGGACCCGCTCCTGCCGAGCAGGGCGACGAACTGCCCGTCGGGGATCTCGAGGTCGAGCCCGTCGAGCACGTTCCGGTCGCCGAAGCCGCGGATCAGGCCGCGGATGCGTACGGCGCTCATCCGCCCAGCGTCTTCCGCCAGGCGAGCACGCGACGCTCGAGCAACCGGAGGCCGGCGTCGGATGCCAGACCGAAGACGCCGTAGACGAGCAATCCGACGAGGATGACGTCCGGCTGACCGTAGTTCTGGGCGTTGAACATCATCTTGCCCAGGCCGCTCACGGCGTTGATGCTCTCGACCACGATCAGGGTGAGCCACGCACCGGTCACCGCCAGGCGCAGACCGAGGAAGAATCCGGGCAGCGCTCCTCGCAGCACCACCTTCCACACGAACTGTGCGCGAGTGAGAGCGAGGACCTCGGCGAGTTCGACGTAGCGCTGTTCGAGGGCCGTGAGAGCGTTGTGCGTCTGGATGTAGATGGTCACGACCGTCCCGAGTGCGATCACCGTGATCTTGAAGGTCTCGCCGATGCCGAGCCACAGGATCAGCAGCGGGATGAGACCCAGCGTCGGGATCGCACGCTTGAACTGCACGGGGCCGTCGATCAGGGCTTCACCGGTGCGGGTCAGACCGGATGCGAGCGCGAGCGCGGTGCCGATGACACATCCGATCACGAAGCCCAGCACGGCACGGCTCAACGATGCCAGGATGTGTTGTTGCAGAGTTCCTTCCGCGACGAGTTCGACCGCGCTGGTCACCACGGTCCAGGGAGCGGAGAGCTTGCGGTCGTCGATCCATCCGGCACCCGACCCGATCGCCCACACGGCGAGCAGCAGAACCACGCCGGTCATGCGCGAGAACGGGACGGCCTTGCGGAGACCGAGCCGCCGGAGCGGCCTGATCCCCTTCGTCGGTGCCTGATCGGTGGGGTCCGGTGGGCGGGCGCCGACCTCCACCGGCCGTGTCAGTGTGCTGGTCACGAATCCGACCCCTTCCGGTACTCCTGCGGAACCGACTCCGCGGCAATCGTTTCGAATCTGCGATCGAAGATCTGCTCGACGTCGAACTCGTCGAACCATCCGGCCTCGTCGAGCAATTCCGAGGTCTCCTGCGTCCATTCGATCGCGGAGTCCCAGTCGGTGGGATATGCCGGTTTCTGGCCGACGGTTTCGACGATCCGCCTGCCGTCCTCGTACGACACCCCCTCGCTCTCGACGTAGTACTTCCGGATCCACTCGTCCCGGTTCTCCCACGCCCAGACGTCGCCCTGTGCCCACAACGGGATGAACTCCTTGATCGCCGCGACCTTCGCGGGATCCTCGAGCACGGACACCGGAGCCCACAGAACACTCAGCGCGTCGACCTCGGGCGTGAACACCCCTCGCGCGCCCTCGGTTTCGTACTGGTTCAGGTACTTCGTGAGGGTCGGTTCCGCCAGCGGTGCGACGTCGACCTGTTTCGCCTGGAGCGCCGTGAGGAACTGCGTGCTCGGTAGTTCGACGAATTCCACCTCGTCGAGACCGATTCCGGCCGACTTCAGCGTCCGGAGCACGACGACACCCTGGGCCTGCCCCGGCGACAACGCGATCTTCCTGCCGCGCAGGTCGTCCAACGAATCGATGTCTGTACCGGGTGCCGTCGCGAGCGAGTACTGCGGCGAATCCTTCTCGCGTACGGCGACGATCCTGGCGTCGAGCCCGGTGGCACGGGCCTGGATGGGAGGAATCGCCGCATTGACCGCGAGGTCGACGGCGTCGCCGCGGAACGCCTGGATGACGTCGGGACCGGCCGAGACGTCGGGCCAGTCCGACACCGTGAACGGCAACTCGTCGATACGGCCGGTCGCTTCGAGCTGGATACGGGTGGGCTTGACGGCAATGCTCAACGACGTCCCCGGTGGAATCTCCTCGGGGAGTTCGGCGTCGGCGGACAATCCCCCGGTCGAACCGCCGGCGCACCCGGTGAGCACGACGCTCAGTGCGGCCGCGACGACGATCGGAGCGCGCGATCTTCGAGAGCGCACGAGTGAGGACACGATCATGAGAACTCCTTGCGAAGGTGAGGGGCGCGACGTCGCGCGAATACGCCGACGCGCGCCACCGGAAGACGAACGGGAACCCGAGCGCGGGCCCGACCTCGAGGACAGCAGTCCCGGGAACCGCAGTCCCGAGATCAGCGGTCGCGGTACGGAGAACAGTGACAGTGCGGACAGCCGCGGAACCGCGATCGGTGGACGACACGACACGCACGGTGTTCGCGACGCGAGGCACTGCGGCCTGCGATCACGGTCCGGCCCATCGCTCTCCCCCGTCCGCCCGGGCTGTGGACGTCCTCTGTCTGCACAGCATCGCCGGTGACGGTATCGGCCGCGCGGAACTTCCCGACAGGGATCGACGCACGGTGAAATCAACTCCGGACACCGGAATACGGAATATTTCAGCGCCGTGTTCGGATGGCGCACAGAATAATTCGAGCGACTGGCTTTTTTCGGGAAATGACGTATGGTGTGGTCCTGTCGAGTGGTTGTTCATCGAAGATGGAGTGACAATGGCCGACAAGGGCAAGAATCCGAAGAAGCCAGCGAAGTCCCTGAAGGAACGTCGCCAGGAGAAGCGGCAGAAGGCCGCCGAAGCCGGCGACTTCATTCGTAAGCGGAAGCGGAGCTGAATCCGGTTGCAGGCCATGGATCTCGAAATCGCAGCGCTCGAAGCGCTGTACGACAAGATAAGTGGATTGTCCGGTCGGGAAACGGGCACCGACGCACAGCGGCACGGATATCGCGCCGCATTGGCGCGTGCACGGGTGTTCGTTCTCGACGAGCGTGCCGGCGCGATGAAACAGCCGGCCTGAGAAAAGAGAAATCGGTACTGGAATGAAGCGGACGCTGCATGCCCTGGACAAGATCCAGGAACGACTCGAATCGGAACTGGATTCGAGACCTCCCGCCTCCGAGAAGGACGCCGGCTACCGGTCCGGTATCTCCGAGGCACTGGTGTGCGTGATGGAGGTGCGGCAGTCGCTCGCACGGTGAGTACGCCGTGAAACCGGTCGGCCGTGCGTTCCCGCCACGGGGGAACGCACGGCCGTACACCGTCGTGGTGGCGCGGTACGGCCCGAACCTGGAGAATGGGAAAGTTCTACTTTCCATCCACAGGAGGCACTCGTGGCCGACGGACCGCTCATCGTCCAGTCCGACAAGACCGTGCTCCTCGAGGTCGATCACGAACGGGCGAACGAGGCGCGGCAGGCGATCGCACCGTTCGCCGAGCTCGAACGCGCCCCCGAGCACATCCACACCTACCGGGTGACGCCGCTGGCATTGTGGAACGCCCGTGCCGCCGGTCACGACGCCGAGCAGGTCGTCGACGCGCTGGTCTCGCATTCCCGGTTCGCCGTCCCGCAGGCGCTGCTCGTCGACATCGTCGACACCATGAGCCGCTACGGGCGCCTCCAGCTGGTCAAGAACCCCGCCCACGGCCTGACCCTGGTCAGCCTCGACCGGGCGGTGCTCGCCGAGGTCCTGAGGAACAAGAAGATCGCCCCGATGCTCGGTGCGCGCATCGACGACGACACCGTGATCGTGCATCCGAGCGAGCGCGGACGCGTCAAGCAGATGCTGCTGAAGATCGGCTGGCCGGCCGAGGACCTCGCGGGGTACGTCGACGGCGAGGCCCATTCGATCTCGCTGGACTTCGAGACGAATCCCTGGCACCTGCGCGACTACCAGGAACTGGCCGCCGACTCGTTCTGGTCGGGCGGCTCGGGTGTCGTGGTGCTGCCGTGCGGTGCCGGTAAGACGATGGTCGGCGCGGCCGCGATGGCGAAGGCCGGCGCGACGACGCTCATCCTCGTGACGAACACGGTCGCCGGGCGCCAGTGGAAGCGCGAGCTGATCGCCCGCACCTCCCTCACCGAGGACGAGATCGGCGAGTACTCGGGTGAGAAGAAGGAGATCCGCCCGGTCACCATCGCCACCTACCAGGTGATCACCCGCAAGTCGAAGGGTGAATACCGCAATCTCGAGTTGTTCGACTCCCGCGACTGGGGGCTGATGATCTACGACGAGGTGCACCTGCTGCCGGCGCCGGTCTTCCGTATGACCGCCGACCTGCAGTCCCGCCGCCGCCTCGGTCTCACCGCGACCCTCGTGCGCGAGGACGGACGCGAAGGCGACGTCTTCTCGCTCATCGGCCCGAAGCGGTTCGACGCGCCGTGGAAGGACATCGAGGCCCAGGGCTGGATCGCGCCCGCCGACTGCGTGGAGGTCCGCGTGACCCTCACCGACGCCGAGCGCATGGCGTACGCGGTGGCCGAGCCCGAGGAACGGTACAAGCTGTGCTCGACCGCGCGCACCAAGATCCCGGTCGTGAAGTCGATCCTCGAGCAGCACCAGGACGCCCCGACACTGATCATCGGTGCCTACATCGATCAGCTCGACGAGCTCGGTGAAGCGCTCGACGCCCCGGTCATCAAGGGTTCGACGAAGACGAAGGAACGCGAGGCGCTGTTCGACCGGTTCCGGTCGGGCGAGTTGAAGGTGCTCGTGGTGTCGAAGGTCGCGAACTTCTCCATCGACCTGCCGGAGGCCTCGGTCGCGATCCAGGTGTCGGGCACCTTCGGTTCGCGTCAGGAGGAGGCCCAGCGTCTCGGGCGGTTGCTGCGTCCGAAGCACGACGGCGGGCAGGCCCACTTCTACTCCGTGGTCTCGCGCGACACCCTCGACGCCGAATACGCCGCGCATCGCCAGCGGTTCCTCGCCGAGCAGGGTTACGCGTACCGGATCACCGACGCCGACGACCTGCTCGGACCGCAGATCGGCTGACGCGGGGCGTCCCTGCGCGACGCGTCACAGGGACTCCGTGTCACTGCGGCCGGTATTCCTGTTCGGGGCGGCCGGTGGTGCCGTAGCGCAACTGCATCCGCAGGCGTTTCTTCGCGACGAGCGCCGCGAGATAGCGCTGTGCGGTCGCGCGCGACACCCCGATCGTCACGGCCACCTCCCCCGCCGACATCGGTTCCGGTGATTCCCGGAGCGCCTGCATCACGAGCTCTTCGGTCATCGAACGCGAGGGTGCCGGGCGGGCGGCCGGCAACACCGGCCGCAGTGCGGCCAGCGCCGTGTCGATCTCGGTCTGGGTGAGCTCCTCCCCCGCGACGACCCTGCGGTACTGCGCGTAGGCCGCCAGCCGGCGGGCCAGTTCGGTGCTCGCGAACGGCTTGACCAGATACACCAGTGCACCAGCGGTGAGTGCCGCGCGCACCGTCGTGCCCTCGCCGGCGGCACCGAGCACGAAACTGTCGCATTCGAGGCTCCGGATCAGGTCGATCCCGGAGCCGTCCGGTAGGTACACGTCCACGAGGGCGAGATCGACGGGACCGGCCCGAACGGCGTCCCGGGCCGCCGCGATGCTCCCGGCGACCGCGCAGACCTCGAATCCCGCCACACCCGAGACCACGGAGGCGTGGAGTTCGGCGACCCGGAAGTCGTCGTCGACGACGAGGACCTTCAGATCCGTTCCGCCCATCCCGTGTCCCTTTCGTCGAGCATCCCGGGCAGCGTCGCCAGGAAGACCGCACCCCCGGTCGGATTCTCCGGCGTGCGCTGCCCGCCACGGTCCGCCAGCACGACGTCGCCGCCGTGCAGCCGTGCGATGCGCCGTGCCAGCGCCAGCCCCATTCCGCGGCCACCGGGCACCGTCGGATCGCTGCGGGTCGTTGCGCCCTCGGCGAAGACGTCGGGCAGCGCGGGATCGACGCCGTCGCCGGTGTCCGCGACACTCACGTGCAGGTCGGCACCGTCCTCCATCAGTTCCACCTCGACCTCGGCCGGAGCGCGCCCGCTCGTGCGTGCCGCCTCGATCGCATTGTCGAGCAGGTTGCCGAGCACCGTGGTGACGTCGACGGGTGCCCGCACGGTGGCGTGCACCCACGTGTTCTCGCCGAGCACGAGCGTGACTCTCTGCTCGCGCGCATGCGCGGCCTTCGCGACGAGGAAGGCGTGCAGGTACGGGTCGGTGATCGCGTCGATGCCCTCGAGCTGCTCACCGAGCGGACCCGAACCGAGGATCTGTTCGATGTACTCGAGCGCCTGCTCCGCATGCCCCCGGCGGAGCAGTCCGTCGAGCAGGTGGAGCCGGTTCGCGAACTCGTGCCGCTGGGCCCGCAGTGCCGTACTCATCGCCTTGACCGCGTCGAGTTCGCGCGTGAGCGTCTCGATGTCGGTCCGGTCCCGCACCGACATCACCGTGCCGAGATCCCGGCCGTCACGCACCACACGCCGCGAGACGGCGACGACGACCCGGTCGCCGGTGGTCGCCGCGACCGGGATGCCGTCCGCGGAGCGCAGCACGTCGAGCAACCGCGGGGTCATTCCGAGGGTGTCGACACTGTGGCCGATTCCGTCGTCGAGGCCGACGTTGCGGCCGATCCGGTCGTCGAGATCGAGCAGGCGACGCGCCTCGGCGTTGACGACGGTGACGATGCCGCGGGCGTCGGTGCCGACGACCCCGTCGGAGATCCCGTGCAGCACGACCTCCTGTTCGCGGACCAGCTCGGTGAGCTGCTCGGGTTCGAGTCCCAGGGTGAGCCGCTTCCAGCGGTTGGCGAGCAGCAACGACCCGACAGCACCGCACACGAGTGCCGCGAGCGCGATCAGGACGGCATCGGCGAGGTCGCTGCGCAGGTCGGCGCGCACCCGGTCGGTGGCGATGCCGACGCTCACCTCCCCGACCACTCTGCCCGAGGCGGGATCGGTCACCGGCACCTTGGCCCGGACCGAATCGCCGAGCGTGCCCGACTCGCTGGTCACGACCTCCCGTCCGGCGAGTGCCTCGGTGGGGTCGGTGCTCACCCTCCGGCCGAGCTGCTCCGGATCGGGATGCGCGAGCCGGAGTCCCTGGTCGTCGGTGACCACGACGAACAACGCTCCGGTGGCGGTGCGGACGGCCTCGGCGGCCTGCTGCACCGCACCGGATGCGAGTTCCGGGTTGTCCGGGGAGACCACCCCGTCGTCGGCGGCCGAATAGCGTGCGACCTCGTCCCGCACGGTCGGGTCCGCGGACACCGACCGTGCGATCGCGAGCGCCCGCTGACCGTGCTCGTCGGTGACTCGGTCCTCGGTGGTGGTGGCGAACACCGTGAATCCGATGCCGAGTGCCACCGCCACCACCGCGGACTGGAGCAGAAGTACCTGGGTGCGAAGTTTCACGGCGTCGCTCCCGTTCGTCCCATCCGTCCAGTGTGGCCCGGGGCCGATCTCATCCGAACGGAATCTGCCCGAGTACCACCCCGACGACGAGCATCACGACCGACACCACTCCGGCGCGCCACAGCACCTTGCGGTGATGGTCGGCCAGTGGCACCCCGGCGAGGGTCACCAGCAGCAGGATCGCCGGGACCAGCGGGCTCTGCATGTGGACGGGCTGTCCGGTGATCGATGCGCGCGCCATCTCGACCGGTTCGATGCCGTACTGCGCTGCCGTCTCCGCCAGCACGGGGAGCACCCCGAAGTAGAAGGCGTCGTTGGTCATGAAGAAGGTCATCGGGATGCTGAGCAGGCCGGTGATGACGGCGAGGAACGGGCCGAGTGCGTCGGGGACGACGCCGGTGAGCCACAACGCCATCGATTCGACCATGCCGGTGCCTTGGAACACGCCGGTCAGGACGGCGGCGGCGAACACCATCGCGACGACCGACACGATGCTCGACGAATGGCGTGCGATCGCGGTGGACTGGTCGACGACGCGCGGGAAGTTCACGGCCAGCGCGATACCGGCGGCGATCATGAACAGCACGGGGATCGGCAGGATGTCGAGGCCGAGGACGACGAGCAGCGCCACCGTGAGGATCGCGTTGAAGGGCAGCAGACGCGGACGCAGGGTCGGACGGTCGGGGTCGAGTCCGGCAGCCAACCGACCGACCTCCCCGTCGGTCGTATCGGTGTCCTTTCCGACCGTCGTACCCACTCCGGACGGACCGGCGCCGAGCGGCATCAGGTCGGGCTTCCACGTGAGCTTTCCGAGGCGGCGACGTTCGACGAAGCCCAGGTGAGCAGCGAAGCCCAGCACGACCACGAGTCCGACGACGAGCGACGGGATCATCGGGACGAACACGTCGGACGGGGACAACCCGAGCGCGCTGGCTGCACGGACCGTCGGCCCGCCCCACGGGATGATGTTCATCGTGGCGTTCGCCAGGCCCGCGACGACGGTGAGGACGACGGGGCTGACCTTCAGTTTCAGGTAGAGCGGCAACAGTGCGGAGGTGGTGATGATGAACGTCGTGGACCCGTCCCCGTCGAGGGAGACGACCATCGCCAGCACAGCGGTTCCGATCACCAGTCGTGCCGGGTCGTCGCGCACGAGCCGCAGGATGAGCCGCACGAGGGGGTCGAACAGGCCGACGTCGATCATGATGCCGAAGAAGATGATCGCGAAGAACAGCAGCGCCGCTGTGGGGGCGAGACTTTCGACGCCGTCGACGATCATGTCGCCGATGTCGGTGCCGGCTCCGGCGATCAGGCCGAAGGCGACCGGGATCAGGATCAGGCCGACGACCGGGGTGGCCCGTTTCGACATGATCAGGTACATGAACGTGGCGACCATCAGGAAGCCGAGGACGACGAGCATGGCGGTGCCCACTTTCTGACGGGGTCGGGGCCGGTCCGGGCACACGTCGACCACGGGTCGCGGGCGCGACCGGAGGTTTGGTGTGGGGGTCCGGCTCGAAGCCGTGAGGGTTGTGTGATCTCTGCTACAGCAGAGTGTGTGGCCACGTCCCTCACCGAGTCACCGTTGCGCGCGAAAGCGCCGTTGTGCGCATTCTGCTCGAGCCCGTCGTGGTCGGCCGAAGGGCTCCAATAAGCTGGTGGCGTGCGCCGCTTCGACTTTCCTGTGGACCTGCCCCATGCCAAGGCCGTGAACCAGACCCTCGCGGATGTCCGTCGTCTGCGGTGGTCGGCAATATTCGTCGGCCTGGTGTGCGTCGCGGGTGCGGTGGGTCTGTTCCTGCTCGGCGAGGCCTGGGCGTACATCGTCGCCGCCGTGCTGGCGGTCGCGGCCGCGACGTCGGTGTGGGTGGCGCTGTGGGCGCCGCGCAAGGTGGGGAGCATCGAACAGCTCTACCGCGACAGCCCGCTCGTCCCGGCCGTCGTCGCCGCCAAGCGTGCCCGCGGGCTGACGCTACTCGCGCTGGTCGACATCGCCAAGCCCGAGACGTCCGGCCGGCACTTCGCTCTGGTCACCCGCAACGTGGAGGCGGTGCCGGGTCACCGGATCGCGATCGGTGAGCGGGTGCCGTGTGCCGCGGTCCTGTCCGACCGCACGACCCGCAACGACTCGGGGGTGTGGCAGATGGTCGGCCCCATGCCGATCGCCTGGGGTACCCGTGATCAGAAGGTCATCGCCGACGCGGTCGCGCAGATCCCCGAGGTGGAGTGGCGCTTGCTGAAGGACAAGCTGAAGATGGTGGACCAGGTCGACGCCACGGACGAGCGTCGCCTCGAACTGGCGAGCAAGGAACTGCCGCCCGAACTGCGGTGACACAGGACTGCGGTGACATGGAAGTACGCACGCTGACCGACGGCGCGGTGGTGCTCTCGCCACCGGGTCCGGCCGACGTCGACGCCATCGCCGAGGCGTGCCGGGATCCTCTGATCGCCCGGTGGACCACCGTGCCCTTCCCCTACACCCGGGCGGACGCGCTGCACTTCGTCGAGGAGGTCGTTCCGGCCGAGTGGGCGCAGGGATGGCCCGACTGGGCCGTGCGCACCGCCGCGGACGGAGTGCTGTGCGGCATGGTCGGATTCGTTCCGCGTGAGGGATCGGATCCGGAGATCGGGTACTGGATCGCACCGACGACGCGGCGCCACGGACTCGCGACCGCCGCGGTGCGACTGGCATGCGGTTTCGCTTTCGCCCCGGGCGGCATGAACGTCCCGCGGGTCGCGTGGCGTGCCTTCGTCGGTAATCGTGCCTCCGCGGCCGTCGCACGGCGGGTCGGGTTCCGGTACGAGGGCATCGCCCGCAACGGCCTGCTCCAGCGGGGCGTGCCGCGGGACGTGTGGGTCGCCGGACTGTCGGCCGACGACCCACCCGGACCCGTGACCGGCTGGCCCCTCTAGCTCTCAGGGGCCGTGTGCATCACGCGAGGTGCGGGAGCACTTCCTTCTCGAGCAGTTCCAGCCCCGAGGTGTCGTAGGCGGCCTCGGGAACGTAGAAGATCGCGTACTCGAGCCCCTGCTTCTTCAGCGCGGTGAGGTTCTCGACGATCTGCTCGGGGGTGCCGACGGCGGGCATCCCCCGGAAGGCGTCGAGCGCCCCGTCGGCCTTCTCCGCTCCGACGATCGGTTCGAGACGGGCCCGCAGTGCCTCGAGCCGGTCCTGCACCTCGGCTTCGGTGCGGCCGATCGCCACGTTGTAGTTGGCCGATCGCACGATGGCGTCGAAGTCGGTGCCGACCTCGGCGCAGTGCTCGCGCAGGATCTCCGACTTGCGCGCGAACCCTTCGGGTGTGCCGTCGAAGTTGGTGTACTGCGCGTACTTCGCGGCGATCTTCAAGGTCACCTTCTCGCCGCCGCCGGCGATCCACAGCGGAATACCGCCGTCCTGCAGCGGAAGCGGACGGACGATGGCTCCGTCGACGGTGTAATGCCTACCTGAGAACGTCGCGGAACCCGTGGTCCACGCCTGTCGGAAGATCTGCACGCCCTCGTCGAGCCGGCGCAGCCGCTCACCCGGCGACGGAAATCCGTAACCGTATGCGCGCCATTCGTGTTCGTACCATCCGCCGCCGATCCCCATCTCGATGCGCCCACCGGAGATGATGTCGGCGGTGGCCGCGACCTTCGCGAGATAGGCGGGGTTGCGGTAGGCCATGGCGGTACACATCTGGCCGATGCGCACACGCTCGGTGACGGCGGCGAAGGCCGACACGAGGCTCCATGCCTCGTGGGTGGCCTCGTCGGTGGGCGCAGGGACGGTGTGGAAGTGGTCGTACACCCAGATCGATTCCCACGGTCCGCGATCGGCGCGGAGCGCGAGATCGCGCATCACCTGCCACTGATCGGAGGGGTCGATGCCGACGAGGTCCAGTCGCCAACCTTGGGGGACGAACAATCCGAAACGCATACGTGTCCTAGGGTCGAAGTGACGTTGTGCAGTGCCGGTTCGGCCGGCGCCACCTGTTCCAGTGTGCGCCGCGGCCATGGCGAGTATCGCGGAACGAAGCGGAACATGCAGGCCGCTCCGAGCAGAGCCAGACCGCCCACGGTCAGGGCACCGGCGGCCAGGGACAGGGTGGCCACGGCGCCGACGGCGAGCGGACCGACGAACATGCCGGTGTCGTGGGTGAGCCGCCAGGCCGCCAGGAACTCCGCGCGGGTCGCAGGTGGTGCCGTGTCGGCGCCGAGCGTCATGATCACTCCGTTGCCCAGACCGTTACCGATGCCGAGCACCACCGCGACCGCCGCGAGCGACGCCAGGTCGTCGGCGACCGGCAGGATCAGGAACGCCACCCCGATCACGAGCAGCGACGGCACCGCGACGGCCCGTCGCCCGTACCGGTCCATCAGTTGCCCGGCCGGATACGAACAGAGCAGGTCGACGGCACCGCCGATCCCGAAGACGATCGAGACGGTGGCCGCGTCGAGTCCGATATGACTCGCCCACAGCGGCAGCACCGCTTCGCGCGACGCCCTGGCCGCACCCATCAGCAGCGACCCGACGCCGAGTGTGCCGAGCAGTCGACGGTGCCGTCGCAGGATCGTGCCGAGCGAGGTGTGCGTGCGCTCACCGGTTCCGGCGTCCGTTCGTCGCCCGGTGCCCGGAGCCCGCGCCATGAGGACGCCCGACAGCACCACCCCGACGGCCTGTACCGCGAGGCCGCCCCGAACTCCCACGAGGTGGATGACACCGGCGCCGAGGAACGGACCGAGGAAGAAACCGAGTCGCCACATCGTGGCGAAGGCCGCCATGGCCCGTGCTCGTCGCTCGATCGGCACGGCCTCGGCGAGATAGCTCTGTCGCGCCAGACCCCACACCGCGTTGGCGAACCCGGTGAGCACCGCGCCCGCGGCGAGAACCGCCGGTGTCCAGGCCGTGAGGGAGACCAGGACACCGACGGTTCCCAGGGCGGTACCTGCGATGATCGCGCGCCGCTCCCCCAGCCGCGCGACGATGCTTCCCGCCGGCAGGTCGCCGATCACGGCGCCGAGCGCGACGAGTGCGACGATCACCCCCGCCACGGGCACCGACGCGCCGAGTTCGCGCGCGACCAGTGCCACGACGGGGGCACCGGCACCCTGGCCGATCCCGAAGATCGCCGACGGCACGAAGACCGTGGTGATCAGCGGTTTCGGGTCGAATCCCTCCGTCATGCGGCCACGACTCGGGGCCCGGACGGTTCGGCAGAGATCACTGGTCGGCGCGCCACCGCGACAGGCGGCGTTCGATCGCGACGAGAACGCCGTTGAAGACGAGCCCGACGAGCGAGATCGCGATGATGCCCGCGTACATGTCGGGGATCCGGAAGTTCAACTGCGACGCGGTGATCAGGTAGCCGAGACCGGCCTTCGCGCCGACCATCTCGGCGGCGATGAGCACCAGGATCGACGACGCCGCCGCCATCCGGACACCGGTGAAGATCGTCGGCGCGGCCGCGGGCAGCACGACCTTCTGGAACAGGCGGTGCGCCGGAAGACCGAGCGACCGCGCGGACTTCACCAGCAGCGGATCCACCGTGCGCACACCGGAGATGGTGTTGAGGAGGATCGGGAAGGTGCACGCATAGATCACCAACGCGACCTTCGAGGTCTCACCGATACCCAGGATCAGGATGAACACCGGGAGCAGCGCGAGGGCGGCCGTGTTGCGGAAGACCTCCAGGATCGGGTTCAGCAGATCCGCGACCGGCTTGTACCAACCGATCGCCACCCCGAGCGGCACCGCGATCGCGACGGCGACGAAGAACCCGACGAGCGCGCGGGACAGGCTCGCCGCCAGATGGTCGGCGAGCTGACCGTTGCCGATCAGGTCGAGGAACGCTCCGACCACGGTGGTGAACGGTGGCAGGAACACCTCGTCGACGAGCCCGACCCGGGGAGCGATCTCCCACAGCGCCAGGAAGGCGACGATCGCGACGGCCGGCTTGACGAAACGCCACACCAGGGCACCGGTACGCCGCCCGGCGCTGCGCACCGGGGATCCGGTCGGCGTGGCTACGGGTACGACGTGATCGTCGAGCTCGGGTTTCGTCAGAACGGCACTAGTGCTGGACATGCTGAGCCTCTTCCGTTGCTGTGGCGAGTTCGAGGTCGTGCGCGCGGGCCACCTCCGAGTGCAGCAGCGACCAGATGTCGTGCCGCAGCGCCCGGAATGCCTCGCTCGAGCGGACGTCGTCGACGTTCCGGTCGATGTCGACGTCGACGACGGTCTTGATCCGGCCCGGTCGGGACGTGAGGATCGCGACGCGCTGCCCCAGATAGACGGCTTCGTCGATGCCGTGGGTGATGAACAGGATCGTCTTGCCGGTCTCGTGCCGGATGCGCAGCAGTTCGTCCTGCAGGGATTCGCGGGTCTGGGCGTCGAGTGCCGCGAACGGCTCGTCCATGAGCAGCACTTCGGGGTCGAAGGCGAGGCTGCGT
Source organism: Rhodococcus sp. C26F (assembly GCF_053345925.1). Taxonomy (NCBI): domain Bacteria; kingdom Bacillati; phylum Actinomycetota; class Actinomycetes; order Mycobacteriales; family Nocardiaceae; genus Rhodococcus; species Rhodococcus sp. C26F. The sequence continues at coordinate 118,745 of NZ_JBKFBA010000012.1, read as the reverse complement.
GCGATGGCGACGCGCTGCTTCATGCCTCCCGACAACTCGTGCGGGTAGCGGTCGCCGAATCCGTGCAGGCCTACGAGATCGAGGTAGTGCCCGGCGAGATCACGACGCTCCCGCTTGGGCAGACCCTTCGCCTCCAGACCGAATTCGATGTTGCTGCGCGCCGTGCGCCACGGGAGCAGTGCGTACTGCTGGAAGACGATTCCACGGTCCAGTCCGGGACCGCTGATGGGTCGGCCGTCGAGCAGGATCTGCCCCGAGGTCGGTGTGCTGAGACCACCGAGAAGGTCGAGCAGGGTGGATTTTCCGCAGCCGCTCGGGCCGACCAGGACGAGGAACTCCCCGTCGGCGAGGTCGAGACTGATGTCGTCGAGCGCGGTGAAGGTGTCGTTCGTGCCGCGCACCGGGAACTGCTTGGTGACGTGGTCGATCCGGAGTTTGGGCTCGATCACTTCGCCTCCTCGAGGGGTTCACCGTTCGGGCCGCTGGTGGGCTCGTAGGTGCCGTTGGCGTAGGGGTTGAATTCGTTCGTGTAGACGTCGTCGAGTTCGATCTGCCCTTCGTCGAGTTCACCGTTGCGCGTGAGCCAGTCGATCCACGTCCGGATCTCCTGGTCGGTGATCACCCCACCGGGGCCGGCGACGCCGGGGCTGCGCCAGTACTCGACGAGGCTCGTCGACTCGTTGCGTCCGCGACCGTCGATGATCTCCTCGAACTTCGCAATCACCTCGTCGCGCGGGGTCACCTGGGTCCAGCGGATGGCACGGGCCGTGCCCTGCACCAGGTCGGCGACGGCATCGCGGTTCCGCTCGATGAAGTCGTTGCGGAACACGAGTGTCCCGTAGGAGAACGATCCGAAGAGGGACTCGTCGGTGAAAAGCGGCCGGATGCCGCCCCGTTCCACCGCGGTCTCGCGGAACACGCTGCCGAGCGTCCCGACGTCGATCTGTCCTTCGCGCAGAGCCTGTTCGGTGTTGACGGGCGGGACCACGATGAGCTCTACCTGCGCGATCTCCTCGGGAGTCAGGCCCTGCTGAGCGAGCCACTCCCGCACCAGGAATTCGTGGTGGGCACCGAGGGTGTTCATGCCGACCTTCTTGCCGATCAGATCGCGCGCGGTGCGGATCGGGCTGTCCTCGAGGACGAAGTAGCCGTTGAAGGTCTGCTCGTCGGACCCGTAGTAGGCGAGCACGGAGGTCAGCGGTGAGTTGCCGGCCTGCGCCTTGATCACGGCACCGTTGAACGCGCCGCCGAAGTCGATCTGGTTCGTCGCGGTGTTCTGGAGCGACTGGGGGCCGTTGCCGTTGTCGCCGATCCACTCGAGCTCGACGTTCTCGAAGTATCCGAGCGATTCGGCGAGTTCGGGGAATCCGACCTGTCCGGCCGAGCCTTCGTAGCGGAGAACGGTCTTGCCGTCCGCAGTGGTGGTGGCCTCGGAATCCGAACAGGCCGTGGCGACGGAGGCGAGGGTGAGGAAAGCTGCGGTGGCAGCGACGACGCGCAGCAGATTTCTGCGCAGGGCGGATGCGGGCATCAGGATTCGAATCCTCGTGTCGGCCCGTGGTGCGGGCACGGTGATGTGGTGCCCGAGCGTGCCGGGCACGGTGATGTGGTGCCCGAGCGTGCCGGGCACGGTGATGTGGTGCCCGAGCGTGCCGGGCACAGTGATGTGGTGCCCGGTCGATCCGGGCACAGCGAACTACGCACCGGCGGTGCGGTGATGAGCGCTACTGTTCGTCAGTGGCAAGAGATGTGATTGTCGCTCAGCGACAACACAACCGACACTCGGACACGGTCCGTCCCCCTTCGACGTTCTGCGACCGTGACAGCATCCCCGACCCGCGTGCAGGGTCGCAACGATTGTGCGCAGCGTGATCGGAAGTGGCGGATCCTTCCCCCACGCATGCCGAAGGCCGGCACATCGACTGTGCCGGCCTTCGTTGCAGTAGGGACGATGCAGCAGGGATCAGGAACGGAAGAGCGGGAACAGGCTCCGCCGGCGCCGTCCGCCGTCCGCGTTGTCGGAACTGCACGTGCAGCGATCGGTTGCGGGAACGGACGCCATCACGGCGTCGACATGCTGCCCACACCCTCCCCAGCCGGTCCTACCGCAGGTCGGGCACGTCACGGGATAACACATGAGAATCTCCTCGTATCGAATGTCGTATCGGGTTCAGACGGACAGGCGGGAATCGACCCAGGCGTTGTAACCGCCGAGCAGGTCGGTGACGTTCTCGAAACCCTGCGCGCGCAGCAGCGATGCCGCCACGCTCGAACGCCACCCACCTGCGCAGTGCACCACGATCGGTTTACCGACCGGCACCTGTTCCAGACGGGCGCGCAACTGTGCCAACGGAATCGGAACCGATCCGGGAATCGCACCGGATTCGCGTTCACCGGGGTTACGGATGTCGACGAGGGTGACCGCGTCGTCGGCGAGCAACCGGTCGAGTTCCTCGACCGTCGTCCGTCGGGCGGTCTCGATCAGGTCCGTCAGTTCGGCTGGGAAGACACCGTCGCGATCGACGTTCAGATAACCTGCCGCACCGTCGGATCCGATGCGGGCGAGACGCACCGCGGCGTCCTGTTCTTCACCGGGATAGGTGATCAGCACGATCCTCTCGCCGACCTCGGCGACCATGCCGCCCGTCTCCGCGAAACGGCCGTCGAACCCGACGTTCACCGAGCCGCGCAGGTGCCCGGCGGCGAAGTCGTCGACACCACGCGCATCGAGAAGACTTGTGCCGGATACGAGTTCGTCTTTCACCTGTTCCGGCGCCAACTCGGGAATCGCGCGGTCCTGCATCAGGAGCGGGTGCATCCGCTTGTTCATCGCCGCGTCGACCGAGAAGTACGACGGAGCCGCCGGCTGGCCTTCGGTGACCAGGGTGACGAAGTCGTCCTCGCTCATGGGCTGCACGGACGGGTTGGTGGCGCGCTGCTCGCCGATGGTCGAGGTCAGTTCGCTCGACAGGTTCTTTCCGCACGACGAACCGGCACCGTGAGCAGGCATGACGACGACCTCGTCGGGCAACGTCAGAAGCTTGTCGTGCACGGTGCGGTACATCGCCCGGGCCAGATCGCCGGTCGAGCCGTCGCCGAGGTTGACCAGGTCCGGGCGTCCGACGTCGCCGATGAACAGCGAGTCGCCGGTGAGAACTGCGGCCGGGACGGCGCCGGGGTGTTCGCGCACCAGCACCGATATCGATTCCCAGGTGTGGCCCGGGGTGGACAGGATCTCGAGTTCGACCTCACCGAGGGAGATCTTCTCGCCGTCGAGCAACCGCCGGATCGGGTAATCCGTCTCGGCCGATTCACCGAACCCGATCCACGCACCTGCGGCGTCGACCAGTTCGAGGTGACCCGAGACGAAGTCGGCGTGAAAGTGGGTGTTGATCACACCTTCGATGTCCAGTCCGTACTTCGCTGCGTCGGAAAGATATTCGTCGATGTCGCGGCGGGGGTCGACCACGACGGCCTTTCCCGTGTTCTCGTCGCCGATGAGGTAGGACGCGTGGGAGAGGCACTCGATGTAGTACTGCTCGAGAATCATGGATTCCTCCGAATGAGTCGATTCGACCTCGTTGTGGACAAGCCTGCCAGATACCCCCTAGGGTATGTCAAGTACCCCCGGGGGTATCCAGATGGAGGCACGGCCCTTCGCGCAGCGACCGTTCCCGTCTCCCCTCCTCACCGAAAGGCACCCATGACCGAGTCCTCGACGACCACCATCGACCCGAACACCCTGCACGAATCGATGAATGCCGCCGGCCACGTGCGCATCGTCGACGTCCGTACACCGGGCGAGTTCGAGTCGGTGCACATCCCCGGCTCCTACAACGTGCCGCTCGACCTGCTGCGGGAGCACCGCGACGAATTCTGCGCACATCTCGACGAGGGCATCGTGCTGGTATGCAGATCCGGACAGCGCGCAGGGCAGGCCGAGCAGACCTTGCGTGCAGCCGGCCTTTCCCACATCCGCATCCTCGACGGCGGCATTCTGGCGTGGGAATCAGCCGATCTCCCCGTCAACCGCGGTTTCGAACGGTGGGATCTCGAACGCCAGGTCCGGCTGGTCGCCGGTTCGCTCGTGCTGTCGTCGATTCTCGGCAGCGTCGCCGCCCCGAGACTGAAGTGGCTCGCGGCGGGAATCGGTGGCGGGCTGGCTTTCGCGGCACTGTCGAACACGTGCGCAATGGGCCTGCTGCTCGCCAAGCTTCCGTACAACCGCAGCGCCACGTGCGACCCGCAGACCGTCGTCGCGCAACTGATCGCATCGAAGCAACCGGCTCCATCCGACTACCGGGAGCGAGTGCGCCCGACGTGGAGACGACCATGACACTCGCACTCGGTTTCGGTGCCGCGATCGGCGTACTGCTGGGCCTGCTCGGCGGTGGCGGCTCGATTCTCGCGGTGCCGGCACTGGTCTTCGGCATGGGGTTGAGCATCGAGGAGGCCATCCCGATCTCGTTGATCGTCGTCGGCGCAGCTTCGGCGGTAGGTGCACTGCCGAAGGTGCGGGCCCGTCAGGTCCAGTGGCGGCTGGCGGGCATCTTCGCTCTCACCGGACTGCCCGCCACCTTCGTCGGCAGTGCGGTGGGACGGTTGCTCCCGGAGCGCGTACTGCTCGTCGGATTCGCGGTGGTGATGGTGGTGGCGGGAGCGCGGATGCTCGCCGAGCGTGGGAACACCGGGAGCGCGTGCTCGACGGGCGGTTCCGGGATCAACTGGCGTCGATGCGTTCCACGCTCGGCGTCGGCAGGCCTGGCAGTGGGTTTCCTCACCGGCCTGTTCGGTGTCGGCGGCGGATTCCTCATCATCCCGGCCCTGGTCCTGCTTCTCGGCGTGACGATGCCGGTCGCGGTGGGCACCTCGCTGGTGGTCATCGTCGCCAACTCGGCTTCCGGGCTCGTCTCGCACCTGAGCGGTACGAGCATCGACTGGTCGATCACGGCCGCCTTCGCAGGGACGGCGATCGTCGGCTCGCTGGCCTCGAGCCGGTTCGGTTCCCGCGTCGACACGGGTCGACTACAACGCTGGTTCGCGTTCCTGGTGTTCGCGGTGGCTACCTACGTGCTCATCGATGCCGTCTTCCTGCGATAATAGCCCGTAAAATACCCCCGGGGGTACACTGGCGGCAGGTCTACGAAAGGACATTTCCATGGTCGGCGACGAAGACAGCATCGCACTGGTACTCAACCGGTTGCGCAGAGCCCAGGGTCAGCTCGCCGGAGTGATCTCGATGATCGAACAGGGCCGCGACTGCAAGGACGTCGTCACGCAGCTCGCAGCCGTGTCGCGCGCGTTGGACCGCGCCGGATTCAAGATCGTGGCAACCGGCCTGAAGGAATGCATGAGCGGCAACGCCGAGGAGGGCAAGGAGCCGATGACCGAGGCCGAGCTCGAGAAGCTTTTCCTCGCCCTGGCCTGACCGGCGCTTCGAGAGGAAGGCAGAAATTCATGGCACTCGCACTGACGGCCACCCTGCGCACGTCGTTCGACGATGCGGTCGAACGCACCCGTAAGGCACTGTCCGAGCAAGGGTTCGGCGTTCTCACCGAAATCGACATGAAGGCCACCCTGAAAGCGAAACTCGGTGAGGACATGGAGGATTACGTGATCCTCGGTGCGTGCAATCCGCCGCTCGCCCACCGTGCGGTGACGGTCGATCGGCAGATCGGGCTCCTGCTTCCCTGCAACGTCGTTGTCCGCACCGACCCCGAGGACCCCGGCACCGTGGTGGTCGACGCGATGAACCCGCAGATGATGGTGCAGGTCGCGGACAGTCCGGGACTCGCGGATGTGGCCGATGACGCCACCACCGCCCTGCAGGCCGCCATCGATTCGTTGAAGGCGGCGGCGACAGAGGACTGACAGACGCGCTGCGGAGGTCGACACGTCGAGCGCGTGCCGGCCTCCGCAGATGTCAACGGGTCACGGGTAATTCGGGTTGTTAAATTCTGGGATCTCGATGCTGATCGGGCGCAGTTCCGCCATGTACAGCAGGACGAACTGGCGCAGCAGTTCGTCGAACGTCCAGTAGGCATCCGGCGCCAGCGGGAGCGGCAACAGCCCTTCGCGTACCGCGATGAACGGACCCCACGCGACGTCGAGCAGTGTGCCCCAGACGGGTTCGCATGGAATGTTGAGCCAGTCGGCGATCTCGTTGCCGAGCGCGAACCGGGTGAGCGCCCCGAGGATCGGGCGGGTCAGGAGCGTGAAGTCGAGACCCTTACCGAGATCGAGCAGCATGTCGGCGAGTTTCACACCCTCGGGTGTGGGCGCCAGGATCGGATCGAGCACCTCCTGCGCCTGGGATTCGGCGTCGTTCCAGGTGGCCGGGATGTACTGGTCCTCGATGCCGAGCATGTGCGCGCTGACCTGCCACGAGTGCAGGAAGGCCGTGGCCTCCGACTCCGGGATGGGAACCTTCCACTGCTCGAGGGTGCGCATCACGCTGGTGGGCAGGCTGTGCCAGGTGACCATCATGTCGTGCTGACTGATCGGCACGTCCTCGGGTGCCATGTTGGCCCAGTGCGCGGACTGCGGGAGCAGATGACGCACCGCGGCATGGACGAGCCTGGTCTTCACCGACGTGACGATCATTTCGCCGTCGTCGAGATATGCGTTGCGAGAACCGATGTCGTAACCCAGTTTCGCCGTCTTCGAGATGCGGCCCTTCATGTTGGCGCCGCCCTTGGAGTAGTAGACGGCCAGCGCTTCCTTCGGGATGACCGTACTCATCATCCCGCTCACGAATCCGTACAGGACACCGAGGTACAGCCCGCGCTTCTCGTTGAACCGAACGGCCGTCTCGAGTTTCGCCGGATCGGCCCAGGACGGAAGCTGCCGAGCGTGTTCCATGAAATCGCGCAGGTCGTTCGGAAGCCCTTCGGGCAACGGCTGGGAGTTCTTCTTCCAGGTGCGCAGCAGCTCGTTGACCCTCGGTACATCGCCGCGCTCGAGCAACGAGGCGACGAGCGGGTCGGCCTCGGTGTCCCACACCTGTCGTGGATCGGCACCGCTCCCCGTACCCGGTATCGATCCTGCCGGCGACCATCTCCAGGGCCGGGCCTGGGCCGGTGTCGCCAGCGCGAACGCCCCCAGTGCGCCGAGGAGGCCACCGGTTTTCAGAACGTCGCGTCTGCTCGGATTATCCATACTGTCGCTCCCCTACGACTCGTGGATGTAGCAATGAAACATTCGGGGTTTCTCTGTAACATGGAACCACACCGTGGCTCGGGTCACAATGAATCGTGAAATGTCACTGCTCGGGATGGTCGGCGACAGGACCGGAACGGTAAACTCTGCACTTCGAGGAGGACATGTGGATTCTGCGTCGCCGATTTCCCGAGCGGTCCCACCCGCCTCCCCACCGCCTCCTGCCGAATCGGCGTCGTTGCTGGAACGTGCTTTTCAGGGCGCGCTTCTCCTTCCGGACGAATCCGTCATGGGTACCGAGATCGACGAGACGCGCGTGCGCCTGCTCGATGCCGCCTACGAACAGTTCTGCCGCACCGGCATCCAACGCTCCTCGATGGAGGAGATCGCCCGCCGCGCGAAGCTGTCGCGAATAACCTTGTACCGCAAGTTCGAATCGAAGGACGCCCTCGTCGACGAGGTCATCCTGCGCGAGTTCCGCCGCTACTTCCTGCGTTTCCTCGAGGACATCGCCCAGGCCGACACCGTGGCGGACCGGGTGGTCCTCGGATTCGTCAGCGCGCTGCGTGTCATCCGCACGAACAGGCTGATCGGCAATCTGCTCGAGACCGAACCGGTACTGTTCGCCGGTGCGATCGGGGGCGACGACGGAACGATGCTCGCCGCCGTCCGCCGTTTCGTCGCGGGGCAGTTGCAGCGTGAACAACGCGCCGGAACGGTCGCCGCCGATCTGAACACCGACCTCGTGGCCGAGATGCTCGTCCGCATCTCGGCGTCGTTCCTCACCACACCGAGCCAGGTCGTCGACATCGACGACGACGAGGCGCTCGCCTCGATCGCCCGGCAGTTCCTCGTTCCGATGGTGCTGCCGGACTACGGCTCGACGCGGTAGTACCGGCCTTCTTCGTCCAATCGCGTACGCAGTGCTTTCAGCACCGGCCGCTGCCCCTTGTGCAGTTTCGTCTCGGCATCCGCCGCGACGATCCAGCGCGCATCGTCGACCTCCGGGATCGTGATCCGCTTACCGGACTTCGGCGGCCATTCGACCTCGCACGTGTTGCTCTCGACGAATTCCAGCTCGTCCGTCGTCTCCCCCGCGTAGATGCTGACGATCTTGCCGGACGACTGCCGGTAGCGACCGAGCAACGACAGCGGCACGTCCGGCGGTTCGATCCCGCACTCCTCGGTGAACTCGCGCAGGGCGACCTCCCGGGGGTCCTCCTCCGGGCCGTACTCCCCCTTCGGCACCGACCAGGCCGCTTCGTCCTTCCCCTTCCAGAACGGGCCGCCGGGGTGGACGAGCCACACGCTGAGCAGACCGGTGTCGTCGACGCGGTAGAACATCAGACCTGCGCTGGTGACGGCCATCATTGCTCCTGTATGCCTGCGACAGGTTGACGCAGAATGGTTTTCAGCTTCTCGGGGGCCGTGCGGCGAGGGTCGGACAGATAGATCTCGTGGTGGTCGCCGGCGAACGTCACCCCTCGTTCGGGCATCACCTGCGTGTGCAGGCGCTGCAGGACGGGGCCTTCGTCGTCGTACGGCCCGACGTGCAGGATCTGCAGCGCCCAGCCCTCCGTCAGCCGGAACGGCCGCACACGCGGCAGGGACGGGAGCGGCTTCTTCTTCGCCCGGGCCTTGTCGCCCGCCGTCTCGATCGCGTCGTTCATCATGTCGTCGGTGATCCAGGGCGGTTGCGCGATGAGCATGCGCCACGACCAGGAGTCCTTGTCCCGCGTGAGGAAGTTGGTCATGTCCTCGCTCCACCACAGACCTTCGAGAGGTCCGACGGCGAAATCCCGCCCGAGTTCCTTCTTGGAGGTGAACTTCAGGGTGTACGCCACCGAGTAGAGGGCCTCGACGGCATCGGCGTACTCCTCGGAACCGTTCGGATCACCCTTGCCGTCCACGGCGAGGTAGCCGAACTCGGGAGCGTGCACCTCGGCGAAATCCTCGGCCGAGCACGAGTACAGCTCGCGGTGCTCACGCTTGATGTCGTATTTGTCCACGGCGCCCCTTCCGTTCGAGGACGAGAATAGGCGCCCGACGGCATCCGTACGGGCGATCGACACCCCTTCGCCCCGCAGCCGATCGCGTCTAGCATCGTCCCCATGCTCGACGAGAGCACCCAGAAGACATTCGAGGAGAACCGCACCCACCTGCTGTCGGTGGCGTACCGCCTCACCGGCAGCATCGCCGACGCCGAGGACGCCGTGCAGGACGCATGGCTGCGGCTCGTGGGCGCGGATGTCTCCGAGGTGCGCGACCTGCGTGCCTGGCTGACGACGGTCGTAGGACGGTTGTGCCTCGACAGACTGCGCTCGGCCGCGGTGCGCCGCGAGACCTACGTGGGCCAGTGGCTGCCCGAACCCGTCGTGGCGCCCCTCGGCTCCCCCGCTCCCCCGGACCCGCTCGACGAGATCGTGCGCGACGAGGACAACCGCCTGGCCGCGCTCGTCGTCCTCGACAGCCTGACGCCGGCACAGCGCGTGGCGTTCGTGCTCCACGACGCGTTCGACATCCCGTTCGACGACATCGCCCGCATCCTCGGCGTCGCCACCCCGACCGCCCGCCAGCTGGCCTCCCGCGCCCGCCGTACGGTCTCGGCCGTTCCACCGCCGAGTTCACCGGCCGAACACGAGGAGGCCGTCGGGCGACTCGTCGCGGCGTTCGCGAGCGCCGACCTCGACGCCGTCGTCGCCGCGCTCCATCCCGACGCCCGCATGATCGGGGACGCCGGCGGCACGACGCGCACGGCGCTGAACATCGTGGTCGGCGCCGAGAAGGTCGCTCGGTTCATCCTCGGACTGCTGCGGCTCTACGGCGCCGAGGCATTGACGGCCTTCGAACCGGTCCTCGTCAACGGCGAGCTGGGTCTGTTGAACCGCGGTCGCCCGGCCGAGAACGGTCGGCCGGGCTTTCCTCCGCGCGTGACGGCGTGGACCGTGCGGGACGGACGGATCTGGGCGGCCTACGACATCGCGAACCCCGAGAAGCTCGGACGCGGAGTGCTCTTGCCCGACAGCATCTTCGACTAGGCGTCATGTGTTCTCGGCTTCGTCGGCCCACGGCACCCGGCAGGCGTCCGTGCTGAATCCCTGATCGTGGATGCCCAGCGCCGAGTTCATGCGCGCACGCATGTTCTCGAGCGCGATCTGATAGGTGAGTTCGACGACGCCCGCCGGCCCGAAACGACGCTCGAGGTCGGCGACCTGTTCATCGGTGACCTCCTTCGCCACGTCGCCGGTCATCGCATCGGCGTAGGCGATCGCAGCCTTCTCGTCGTCGCTGTAGAGATCGGAGGTCTCGTACTCGGCGATATGGGCGAGTCGTTCGGTGTCGAGTCCGTCCAGTCGCTGCAGCATCGTCCCGAAGTCGATGCACCACGAGCATCCGACTGTCCACGCCACGCGGTAGACCGCGATCTCCCGGACCGCGGCGGGCAGGACGGTGGAGGCGCGTTGGGCGAGCATCTCGTGGACTCCGCTCGTACGCATCAACCGCGGATGGTGCGCGGCCACCGCGAAGGGTTCGGGGACCGAACCGAACCTGCGGCGGGCGAGCGCATACATCGCACGGGTCATCGGACCGGTGCGGTCGGGAGCGACGGCTTCGAGTCGTGCCATGACGGTGTCCTTCCGGTGCGACCGACGGATACTCCGCCGGTTCGAGGTGGCCTACATCATGGAGACGAGGCAGGCCGCACGGATGTGACACCGCGGGCGCTACGCTGCAGGAATGGCTGATTCGACGACTTCGGGACGAGTTCGTACGGTCTCCCGGTTACGACCGTTCGCCTCGACGATCTTCGCCGAGATGACCGAACTCGCCGTCCGGCACGGCGCGATCAACCTCGGGCAGGGATTTCCCGACGTCGACGGCCCGCCCGCCATGCTCGAGATCGCCCGCCGCGCCATCGCCGAGGGGGTCAACCAGTACCCGCCCGGGTCCGGCATGCCGGTCCTGCGCGAGGCCGTCGCCGCCGACCGCGCCGCACGGTACGGCCTGCACCACGACCCCGAGTCCGAGGTGCTCGTCACCGTCGGTGCCACCGAAGCGATCAGCGCCGCCATCCTCGGGCTCGTCGAACCCGGAGAGGAGGTGCTCCTCACGGAGCCGTACTACGACTCGTACGCGGCCTCGGTGGCGCTCGCCGGCGCGACGCGACGGACCGTGCCGCTGACCCGTTCCGGGAACGGTTTCGTGCTCGACGTCGACGCCCTGCGCGCCGCCGTCACCGACCGGACACGGATGCTGGTCGTCAACAGCCCGCACAATCCCACCGGCACCGTCTACGACCGTGAAGCGCTGACCGCCCTGGCCGAGCTCGCCTGCGAACGCGACCTGCTGGTGCTGTCCGACGAGGTGTACGAGCATCTGGTCTTCGACGGCCGTACGCACATCCCGCTCGCATCGTTGCCCGGCATGGCCGAACGGACGATCACGGTCTCGAGCGCCGCCAAGACCTTCAACGTCACCGGATGGAAGATCGGGTGGGCGATGGGCCCGCGCGAGCTGATCGACGGGGTGCGCGCCGCGAAACAGTTCATGACGTTCGTCGGTGGGGCGCCCTTCCAACCGGCGGTCGCACATGCGTTGACGCACGAACAGGAATGGATCGCGTCGATGCGCGCCGACCTCGAACGCAAGCGAACGTTCCTGTCCCACGCACTCTCCGAGGCAGGATTGAAGGTGTCCGACTCCGCCGGAACGTATTTCGTGTGCGCCGATCTGACACCCCTCGGCCGGACCGACGCGGTGGCCTTCTGCCGGGAACTTCCGGGCCGCATCGGGGTGGCCGCGGTACCGGTGAGCGTCTTCGTGGACGACACCGCGTCGTGGAACCATCTGGTGCGCTTCGCGTTCTGCAAACGGAACGAGGTGCTCACCGAAGCGGTGGCACGTCTGAACGGATTGCAGGAGGCGCGCTAGATGTTGCGACCGACCATCCCGTCGGACTTCGTGTCGCGAGCGGTACAGGTGGGAGCCGAGGAGGGCATCGATCTGCAACCGGCCCTCGAGGCAGCACGCATCAGCCGCGCGGTGCTCACCCATCCCCATGCCCGGCTCACGCCCGCCCAGGTCAGTCGTTTCACGCAGGTGGTCTGGCAGATCACCGACGACGAACTCTTCGGCATCGCAGCGGCTCCCGTGCCCCGCGGCACCTTCCGGGTTATGTGCCTGACCCTCATCCACCGACCCGATCTCGATCACGCTCTGCAACGGATGATCGAGGTGAACCATGTCATCCGGTCCCTGCCGCAGTTGAGCCTGACCCCGGGTGCGTCCACCACCTTCCTGGACGTGGAACTGCCGGAGGTCGTGGACGACAAGACCCGCGTGGTGGTGGATTTCCTTCTCATGCTGCTGCACCGCTTCGCCGCGTGGCTGGTGGGTGGGCGTGTCCCCCTCGAATCGGTGTTCCTGCCGTACACCGAACCCGATCCCGTCCTGGCCCGCAGTTACGACGCGATCTTCGGCGTGCCGGTGACCTTCGGTGCGGGACGGGCCGCGCTCGAGATCGACAATGCTGCACTGAAGTCGCCACTCGTGCAGACCGAGGAATCACTCGAGGAGTACCTGCGGGATTCTCCGAATCTCATTCTCTCCGAACGTGAGTACGAGTCGACGGTGTCGTCCCAGGTGCGGCGGATCTTCGAATCGGGCATCGAAGGCCGGACGGCGACCGCCGAGGACATCGCCGGCAGGCTCGCGGTGAGCCCTCCCCATCTGCGACGCCTGCTCCGCCAGGAGGGCACGTCGCTGGGGCAGTTGCGCGAGGAGGTCCTCCGCGACCTCGCGATCGCGGGCCTGAGACGCGGTGAAGCGGTCGACGATCTGTCGTCCCGGCTCGGTTTCTCCGAGCCGAGCGCCTTCCGCCGTGCGTTCAAGAGGTGGACCGGAAACACCCCTCGCGCATACCGAGAACACCGCTGACGCTCCCGGCTGCCGACCGTCGCGACGCCGCCGGATACCCGGCCGGTTCCGGAACGAAACTCGATTCGACCAGGAGTTTTGGGCGAGGAGCCGGCACGCGGACATGCCGGGGCCGGGCTTGCATTCCTGCATTTTCAGTGGGAACGTCGGAAGCGAACCGTCATCGACTTTCGAGAGGGTGATCTACGAGCTATGCGCACGATCGTTCGCGACGACTATCCGACCCGCGGTCGCACCGCCTGCGAGTCCGTCGAGAGGAAGGATCCCGTCGTCTGGGGTTCGGCTGCCGGCGGGCCGCTCGACGCCGAGGCCGTGGTCGAATACGACCGCCGCGGGTTCCACACCGCCGAAGGGCTTCTCGCCGCACATGATGTGGGGAACCTTCTGGAGGAGACCGCACGACTCGGCCGGGAGCTCGGCGACGACGACCGTGTGGTCCGTGAACAGGGCAGCGGCGATGTCCGCTCGGTCTTCGACGTGCACCGGCTCAGCGATCTCGTGGACTCCATCATCCGCAGGCCCGAGATCGTCGGTATCGCACGGCAACTGCTGGGATCCGATGTGTACGTCCACCAGTCGCGGCTCAACGTCAAGCCCGGCTTCCGCGGGGGCCCGTTCTACTGGCATTCGGACTTCGAGACGTGGCACGCCGAGGACGGTATGCCCAAGCCGCGCGCCCTGAGCATCTCGATCGCTCTGACCGAGAACTACGGCTACAACGGCGGTTTGATGATCATGCCGGGTTCGCACAGGACGTACGTCTCGTGCGCGGGTGAGACGCCCGAGGACTACTACCGCGAGTCCCTGGTCACCCATGTTCCGCCGACGGGTTCGCCCGACGAGGACACCCTCACCCGGTTGGGGGCCGAGCACGGCATCGCGACGTTCACCGGTCCGGCAGGTTCGGCGACGGTCTTCGATTCGAACTGCATGCACGGTTCGAACGGGAACATCACGCCGTTCCCGCGTTCGAACCTGTTCGTGGTGTTCAACAGCGTCGAGAACACGCTCGTCGAACCGTTCGCCGCGTCGAAGCCGCGTCCGTCCTATCTGGGCAGCCGCGACTTCACGCCCCTGAAGTGACAGACATGAGGTGAGCACTCCCACGGTTGTGGCCGGGACGCCCTGCGGCGTCCCGGCCGCCGTTGTCGGAGCGCCGCGGACAGGGCGCGTATCTCACGGAGATGTCGTGCGCTCCTGCATGTCGATCGGCATGGCGCGTCCGCGCGAGCCGAAGATCGCCCGCCGGAGGGTGAACCTGCCCAGCTCGCGATCGTAGGGCCGGTATGCCGCATACGCGATCACGTGGAGACGCGACTGCAGGCGAACGAGTTTGCGGATCTGTGGCGTGAGTCTGCCGTGCAGTTCGAAAGTGTCGATGCCCGATCGGATGTAGGCCGCGTACTCGCTCGGCGGGGTGTAGGCGCGGCGCGGTGACACGTCGACGAACAGTTCGGTGAGCTGGGCGATCTCGATGTCCGCTTCGCGGAGACACAGTGCGAGGTCGATGTCCTCGTGGATCTTCGGGTCGGTACTGACGGCGTCGCGGACGCGTTCCCACGCGGACCGTCGCAGTGCCATGTTCGCGCCGTGCAGATTGTCGATCCGCCGTTCCCCGCCGAATGCTCCTTGCGCGACCCGTTTGTCGATGTACCACTGTTTGAGCCTGCGGTAGGGGGAATCGTAGGAGTTGCTGAGTCCGCTGATCGCTCCCACCTCGGCGGTGTCGTCGCGGGCGAAGAAACTGCGGACGGTGCGCGCCCAGCCGGGACGAACCCGCGTGTCCGCATCGATCCGTCCGATGAGATCTCCTGTGGCCGCATCGAATCCGGCATTACGCGCGAATGCGACACCCGGTCGTGGCTCGACGATCCGTCGCACGAGGGGCTCGCCGGCGGCGATGGCTTCGATGATCTGCGCCGTGCGATCGGTCGAATTGTTGTCCACGACCAGGATTTCGTGAATCTCCGACTTCTGGGCGAGCAGCGCCGCGAGGCATTGCGCGATGTAACGCTCCTCGTTGTGGGCCGGCACGACGATCGACAACCTGTTCGTAGCCATGGAAACGACGCTACCGGACCGACGAGGGCCGGCGGTTCGTCATCGCTGACGACTCCGCCGGCCCTTCGCGCCGCAGACGGTTCAGCCGCGACGGGTGCGCACGGCCTGTGCGAGGCGGTCGAGCTGCGCGGCGGTGGTGTCCCAGTCGATGCACGCGTCGGTGATCGACCTGCCGTAGTCGAGCTTGTCGGCCTCGCCGAGGGTCAGGTCCTGACGTCCCGCCTCGATGAAGCTCTCGAGCATCAGTCCGACGATGCCCTTCTCGCCGGCCTCGATGCGCTCGGCGACATCGGTGACGACGTCGACCTGCTTGTTGTGGTCCTTGCGGCTGTTGCCGTGGCTCGCGTCGATGACGACACGCTCGGGCAGACCGGCCTTGCGCAGGCGGGCCATCGTGTCGGCCACGGTCTCGGCGTCGTAGTTCGGTCCCGCGCTGCCACCGCGCAGGATGACGTGGCAGTCCGGGTTGCCGACGGTCTCGATGAGCGCGGCCTGACCGTCGAGGTCGGTGCCGGGGAAGACGTGGCTGGCCGCTGCGGCACGGGTGCCGTCGACCGCGACCTGCACGTCACCTTCGGTGGAGTTCTTGATGCCGACGGGCATGGACAGCGCGCTGCACAGCTGGCGGTGGACCTGACTCGCGGCGGTGCGGGCGCCGATGGCTCCGTAGGTGACCAGGTCGGCGTAGTACTGCGGAAGGATCGGATCGAGGAACTCGCAGCCGACGGGCAGGCCGAGACCGGAGACGTCGAGCAGCAGCTTGCGGCCGATGCGCAGGCCGGTGTTGATGTCGAAGGTGCCGTCGAGGTGCGGGTCGTTGAGCAGGCCCTTCCACCCGAGCGTGGTGCGCGGCTTCTCGAAGTACACACGCATCACGACGTGCAGGTCGTCGCGCAGTTCCTCGGCCTTGGCGGCCAGACGGCGCGCGTAGTCCATCGCGGCGGCGGGGTCGTGCACGGAGCAGGGGCCGACCACGACGACGAGGCGGTCGTCGGCTCCGTCGAGGATGTCGACGGTGCCGGCGCGACCCGAACGGACGGTCGCTGCGACGACGGCGTCGGGCGCGTACTCGGCACGGATCTCGGAGGGTGCGACGAGGGGGCTGACCTTGACGGTGCGCTGTTCGTCGAGATTCGACGTGGAGATTCCGGTGGTCGCGGTTCCGGTGCTGGGGCTCATCGATGGTTCCTGTTCTCGGTGGTTCGGATTCCGACCCGAGAGAACCTGAGATTCCGACGAGCCGGTCTGGATCCGGCTCGTAGGTGAAGAAGTCAGCGCGCGGTCACGCCGACCGACCCACCCCGGGCCGGCCTGCTAAACCAGAAATATGCACGCTGCATAGCTCCGGACTGTACCAGCACGGCCGATGCGCCTGTCAAACCGCCCCCGCGCGGGAACGAAGAGGTGCCTCGTCAGCGTGGGCCCGTGGGCAGGACGACACGCCCGAAGGTCGTGCTCAGCACCCCGGCAGCGGAGGTGTACCAGGCGCCGGCGGCAGCGGCGAGCCCGAAATAGCCACCGACCCTCGTCAGACCGGTCTGCTCCAGCAGCGCTCCGAGGGTGAGGAAGACGAAGGCGGCGAGGAGCACCGAGAAGGTGACGAAGAGAGCCGCGCTGATCCGGGTACTGGCGAACCACATGTAGACGGTGAAGATGGTCCAGGCCAGCAGGAAGATGCCCACCCCGACGTGCCGCTCGGCACCCATCTCCTCGGCGGTGTAGGTGACCAGGTACCAGAAGCTCAGCCAGAACGCCCCGTACGAGCTGAACGCCGTCGCCCCGAAGACGTTGCCCTTCAGGAACTCCCACATTCCGGCGGCGAGCTGTGTGAGACCGCCGTAGAACAACGCCACCCCGAAGACGGCGGCTTCCGCCTCCACCGAGATGAACCCGGCGTTGGCGCAGGACAGGATGAACGTCGTGAGGGCGAAGGCCGCCAGACCCAGAGGTCCGGGGTCGGCGATGTGGGCGCCTCTGTGAACGGGGACCGCGATTTCGTTGGGGTCGTCTTCGGTGTACGACATCCGCCGGCTCCTTCGGAGGAGAAGAACCCGGCGCAGGCTCCCGGGCTCCTTCGGATGATTCGAACACTTCCAGTGTGCGCCTCGGGAACCGGTGTGCGTGCAGCAAACGGGAAGCCGATTTCCGGCGGCGATCGACCTCCCGAACTTCTAATGTGGCGAGCATGAGCACGCACGTCGTCCGCAGCCGCCATGTCACTCGGGTCGTCCGATGCCCACCGCGCCGGGTCTACGAGTTCGCCGCGGATCCCGACAACCTGCCGAAGTGGGCGGCCGGTCTGGCGCAAAGCGAGGTGCGGCGAGTGGGCGACACCCTCGTCGCGGAGTCCCCGATGGGCGAGGTCACCGTGCGGTTCGTCGGCGCCAACGACTACGGGGTGCTCGACCACGAGGTGACACTGCCGTCGGGGACGACGGTGCACAACCCGATGCGGGTACTCCCCCATCCGGACGGTGCCGAAGTCGTCTTCACCGTCCGGCAGATCGAACTGACCGACGACGAGTTCGACCGCGACACGCGCATGGTGGAAGAGGACCTCGCGCGACTCGCGGCGCTCCTCGAGTCGTGACCCTTCGGAACAGGAGAACGTGAATGGCCCGCAAGATCGCCACCAACACCGCAGTCGGCCTGCAGGAACTGCTGGACTTCGTCCGGCCCCGGCACCGAATGATCCTCATGACGCAACGCGACGACGGCACACCGCAGGCCTCCCCCGTCACCGGCGGCGTCGACGACCGCGGACGCATCGTGATCACGACCTATCCCCGGCGCGCCAAGACCCGCAACGCCCGCAGCCGGCCCGAGGTCGGTGTCGTCGTGCTGTCCGACGACTGGAACGACGCGTGGGTGCAGGTCGACGGAACCGCGGAGGTGATCGATGCCCACGACGACGTCGAACCGTTCGTCGAGTACTTCCGCAACATCGCCGGGGAACATTCGGACTGGGACGAGTACCGGCAGGCCATGCGCGATCAGGGCAAGTCGCTGATCCGGATCACCCCGACCCGCTGGAGCCCGGTGGCCACGGGAGGCTTCCCACCCGAACTGGCGTAGATACCTCACCGCCCGCGTCGACCACGTGCCCCGCGATCCGTCGCAGGGGCACGTTGCGTTCCTGGGACAACTTCCGGAGCAGGACGAACGCATCGTCGGCACCCACCGCGAAGCGTTCCATGAGCATGCCCTTCGCCTGCCCGATGACATCGCGGGACGCGAGTGCGTCGCGCAACTGTTCCTCCTGACGGGAGGCGACCAGCGCGATCGCCGCGTGGGTCGCCAGGCTCGTGCCCACATCGATGCTGTGCTCGTCGAACGCTTCCGCACGAGAACTGTGTACGTGCAGCGCTCCGTGGACCTCGTCGGTGTACAGGCACAGCACCAGCGTCGATCCGACACCGGCAGTCGAGGATTCGGAAGAGACTGCGGGCCAACGACTCTCACGTCGCATATCGGTGACGAGAACCGTACTCCGCTCCCGCATCGACTCCACGCAGGGACCATCACCCGCTTCCCGCTGCAGTGCGTCGACCACGCTCGGCAGCGGCCCGGTCGCGGCGCGGGATTCGAAGCGCAGGCCGGACGTACGCACCGCGATGCCGGCCTGCTCGGCACCCGGGACCAGATCGACGGCCGCCGAGGTGATCAGGCGCAGGGTGTCGTCGAGACATGCGGATTCGGCGCGCATCCTGCGCGCCACCTCGTCGATCGAACAACGCCATCGCCCTTCGGGCCGTGCGCCGCTCGACCGCTCCCTGTTGCCGACCTCCCCCGATGCCACGCCACATACTTGCATCGGCCTCCCGCCGTGCCGAAAGACCCTAGTGCGAAGAGCCGGTCGTACCGGTCACGAGCGGCCGGCGGTCTACCGCCACGGCACGCGTTCCGCGTCGCGCAGCATCCGCCGTGCCGTGGACATCCGGTGCACTTCGTCGGGACCGTCGTAGATACGGGCGTAGCGCGCCCGCCGGTACATCCCCTCGAGCGGCGTGTCGGCGGTGAGACCGAGCGCCCCGTGCACCTGGATCGCACGGTCGACGACATCGTGCAGCATCTGCGCGCCGCGGAACTTGATGAGTCCGATCCGGACCCGGGCGTCCTCCCCCGCATCCATCACCCGCGCGGCGTCCAGCGTCATCAGACGGGCGGCCTGGATGTCGGCGGCGGATTCGGCGATGTAGCGCTGGATCTCGCCCTTCTCGGCGAGCAGCGATCCGTGGGCGAAGCGGGAGTTGGCGCGCGCACACATGAGTTCGAAGGCCCGTTGGGCCTGGCCGAGCCACCGCATGCAGTGGAAGATCCGTCCCGGCCCGAGCCGGTCCTGCGCGACGACGAAGCCGTTGCCGCGTTCACCGAGCACGTTCTCCTCGGGAACCCGCACACCGGCGTACCGCACCTCGTAGTGATCGCTCGGGTCGTGCCCCATCGTGGGGATCGCCCGCACGATCTCGAGTCCGGGGGTGTCGATGGGCACGATGATCGCGCTGATGCTGCGGTGCAGCGGCGTCGACTCGGGTTCGGTCCGGGCGAAGACCGTGCAGTAGCCGGCCTGCGCGGCGCCGGTGGTGAACCATTTGTGCCCGTCGATCACCCATTCGCCGTTCTCGAGCCGGGCGGTGGTCTGCACGAGCACGGGGTCGGATCCGGCCACTTCCGGCTCGGTCATGCCGACGGAGGGCAGGATGTCGCCGGAGACGAGCCCGGGGATCCAGCGCTCGCGTTGTTCGACGGTGCCGTGACGCTGGATCATCAGGGCGTCCTGCATGGACACCGATCCCACCGCGAGCTGACCGTACTCGGAGCGGCCGATGATCTCGTTGAGGTAGACGAAGTCGAGGAAGGGAACCCCGCCCCCGCCCATCTCCTCGGGATGCCCCAGAGCCCACAGCCCGAGTTCCTTCGCCCTGGCCTTCAGCCCGGCGAGCACCTCGGCGGCCTTGTCGTCGTGGCGGCTCAGGACGGGTTCGAGAGGAATCACCTCGTCGTCGATGAACGAACGCATGCGGGTGCACAGCTCGGCTACCCGCCCTTCGGGCCGGTTCGCAGTCATGCCCGCCAATCTATCGGCGCACACGTGCACTCACATAGCGTTCCGTCCGGTCCGGGTGTGGAAATCCGTCCGCCGGGGCATTCTGGGGCGAGTCCATCCTGCGACGCGACGAGCACGGAGGTGCCATGCCGGATCCGTCCGACCGAGTACCCGAATACGAACACACCGAAGACGGTCATCTCGTCGAGAGCCGGGCGGAGGACTTCGCCCATGCGCGCAGCCTGCCCGTCGACCCGGACTGGTTCAAGACCGCGGTGTTCTACGAGGTCCTCGCCCGCGCTTTCAACGACTCGAACAACGACGGCACCGGCGACCTGCGGGGGCTGACCGAGAAACTCGACTACATCGCGTGGCTCGGCGCCGACTGCATCTGGCTGCCGCCCTTCTACGATTCACCGCTCCGCGACGGCGGTTACGACATCCGCGACTTCCGGGCGGTGCTACCGGAATTCGGCACGGTCGAGGACTTCGTCATCTTCCTCGACGAGGCGCACAAACGCGGTATCCGCGTCATCACCGACCTCGTCATGAACCACACGTCCGACACGCACGCGTGGTTCCAGGAATCGCGGAGCGACCCCGACGGGCCGTACGGCGACTTCTACGTGTGGTCGGATGTCGACGACCGATACCAGGAAGCCCGCATCATCTTCGTCGACACCGAGACGTCCAACTGGACGTGGGATCCGGTGCGCAAGCAGTACTACTGGCACCGGTTCTTCTCGCACCAGCCCGACCTGAACTACGACAACCCCGAAGTACAGGACGCGATGCTCGACGTCCTGCGGTTCTGGCTCGATCTCGGCATCGACGGGTTCCGCCTCGACGCGGTCCCCTATCTGTTCGAGCGTGAGGGGACCAACTGCGAGAACCTCCCCGAGACGCACGCCTTCCTCAAGAAGTGCCGTGCGGTGATGGATGCCGAATATCCCGGCCGGGTGATGCTGGCGGAGGCGAACCAGTGGCCCACCGACGTCGTCGAGTACTTCGGCGAACCCGAGATCGGCGACGAGTGCCACATGGCCTTCCACTTCCCGCTGATGCCGCGCATCTTCATGGCGGTGCGGCGGCAGAACCGTTTCCCGATCTCGGAGATCCTCGCCCAGACCCCGCCGATCCCGAAGACCGCCCAGTGGGGCATCTTCCTCCGCAACCATGACGAGCTGACCCTCGAGATGGTGACGGACGAGGAACGCGATTACATGTACGCCGAGTACGTCACCGACCCGCGGATGCGCGCGAACATCGGCATCCGCCGTCGTCTGGCGCCGTTGCTGGAGAACGACCGCAACCAGCTCGAGCTCTTCACCGCTCTGTTGCTGAGCCTGCCCGGATCCCCCGTCCTGTACTACGGCGACGAGATCGGCATGGGCGACAACATCTGGCTCGGCGACCGCGACGCGGTGCGGACCCCGATGCAGTGGACCCCCGACCGCAACGCGGGCTTCTCCCGCGCCGACCCGGGCCGGCTGTACCTGCCGGTGATCATGGATCCCACCTACGGGTACCAGGCGGTGAACGTCGAATCGCAGATGAACTCGACGAACTCGCTGTTGCACTGGACGCGGCGGATGATCCAGGTCCGCAAGCAGCATCCGGCCTTCGGTAAGGCCTCGTTCACCGAACTCGGCAGCGCGAATCCCGCGATCCTGTCCTATCTGCGCGAGATGTCGCCCGGCCCGGAACGCAACTACAGCGACGTCATCCTGTGCGTGAACAACCTGTCGCGCTATCCGCAGGCGGTCGTCCTCGATCTGTCGCGCTTCGCCGGGTGGATCCCGGTGGAGCTGACCGGGTCCGTCCCGTTCCCGACGATCACGGAGGAGGGTTACATGATCACCCTGCCCGGTCACGGATTCTTCTGGTTCGCGCTGCAACCCGATCCGTCGAAGGAGGGACCGGGCGAACACCCGGTGAGCAGCGAAGCGGAAGCGGCGGTGCAGCCGTGACGACCAACAACGAGCTCTACCCGGACGAACGGCTCGTCGAGGATCTGCGCGAATGGATGCCGCACCAGCGATGGTTCGCGGCCAAGGGCCACACCATCACCGGGATCGGTGTCGTCCTGCGTCATCCGCTCGTGGAGGAGTCCGGTTTCGGGGCCGACCATCTGATCGTGAAGGTCTCGTTCGACTCGACCGCGGACCAGATCTATCAGGTGCCCCTCGGTTTCCGTTCCCATCTCCCCGAGGAACTGCAGTCGTGGAGCGTGGTCGGCCCCGACGACTCCCACGACCACGGCCTGCACGTCTACGACGGCCTCCGCGATCAGGAGATCCTCGACCGGTATTCGCGCAATCTGGCGAGCGGCGCCCCCGCCGGCCCGGTGGATCTCCACACCGTTCCGGGTGCGGTCATCGAACCGGGCCTGCGTGGGCGTGCGCTGAGCGCGGAGCAGTCCAACACCTCCGTGGTCCTCGGAGAGAAGTTGCTGCTCAAGATGTTCCGTCGGCTCACGCTCGGCATCAATCCGGACGTCGAGCTGCCGCTCGCGCTCGGCGAGGACG
This sequence comes from Rhodococcus sp. C26F, assembly GCF_053345925.1. Lineage (NCBI taxonomy): Bacteria > Bacillati > Actinomycetota > Actinomycetes > Mycobacteriales > Nocardiaceae > Rhodococcus > Rhodococcus sp. C26F. The sequence goes on along the minus strand of NZ_JBKFBA010000012.1, from coordinate 96,014 downwards.
GATGTCGGTCGATCGCCCCGATCCGGGCGTGGATCGAAGCGGAGGTCGACGGGGTCCGCACCACGCTGGCGATGGTGCAGGACTTCGCGGCGAACTCGGCCGACGGCTGGTCGATGGCGCTCGGCAGTGTCCGGGACCTGCTCCTCGAAGGAGACCTGCGCGCCGACGAGGTGGGCACCGACTTCGCCGGGGAATCCCATCGCATCGGTGCGGCCGTGGCGGATGTGCACGCCCATCTCGGCTCCGCGCTCGGCACCGACGAGCGCGCCGCCGCCGAACTGGCCGAGGGCATGATCCGCCGGCTCGAGGGTGCGGCGGCCGAGGTCCCCGAGCTCGCCGAACTCACCGACGCGGTCCGGGCCCGGTTCGATGAGGTTGCGGCGCTGGGTCAGGTTCCGGTGCACCGCATCCACGGCGACCTGCATCTCGGGCAGGTGCTGCGTACCCCCGAGCGCTGGTTGCTCATCGACTTCGAGGGCGAACCCGCGAAGTCGCTCGAGGAGCGCCGCAAGCCCGACAGTCCGTTCCGGGACGTGGCGGGAATGCTGCGGTCGTTCGACTATGCCGCGCACCACTCGATCCGTGAATCCGAACAGGGCACGGCGGTGGAGTCGCAGCGGGAGTTCCGGGCCCGGGAGTGGGCCGAACGCAACTGTGCCGCCTTCTGCGACGGCTACGCAGCTGCCTCGGGCACGGATCCGCGGGACTCCGACGTCCTGCTGCGCGGTTACGAGCTCGACAAGGCGGTCTACGAGGTGGTCTACGAGGCACGGCACCGTCCCTCGTGGCTGCATCTGCCGCTCGAGGCGATCCGTCGTCTCACCGCCCGCTGACCACCGCCCGAACGCGGGAAGGGGAGAGATGCCGTGGCATCTCTCCCCTTCCTCGTCGTGCGGGTCAGCTCACCTGGAGCAGCAGTTCGTCCTCGACGACGTCCGCCGTGACCCGGTTGCCCTCGGCGAGCGCGTCGTCGAGCAGCATGTCGGCGATGCGGTCGTCGACCACCCGGGAGATCGAGCGGCGCAACGGACGGGCACCGAACTCGGGCTGGTGACCGTTGCGGGCGATCCACGCCACCGCGTCGGCGGTGAACTCGAGGTCGATCCCCTTGCTCTGCAGCCGCTTCCGGCTGTCGTCGAGCAGCAGCTCGGTGATCCGGTGCAGCTGGTCGTCGTCGAGCTTGCGGAACATCACGATCTCGTCGATGCGGTTGAGGAACTCCGGCCGCATCGATTCGCGCAGCCGTCCCATGACCCGGTCGCGCAGCGGCTTCTCGGCCGCCTCGGCGTCACCGGTGGTGAAGCCGAGCGCGCCTCCGCGGCTCGAGATGATGTCCGAACCGAGGTTGCTGGTCATGATGACGACGGTGTTGGTGAAGTCCACCGTGCGTCCCTCACCGTCGGTGAGGCGACCGTCGTCGAGGACCTGCAGCAGCGTGTTGAACACGTCCGGATGCGCCTTCTCGATCTCGTCGAGCAGCACCACCGAGTAGGGGTGGCGACGCACCTGTTCGGTGAGCTGCCCGGCCTCGCCGTAACCGACGTAACCGGGAGGGGCACCGACGAGACGGCTCACGGTGTGGCGTTCGCCGAACTCGCTCATGTCGATGCGCAGCATGGTGCGTTCGTCGCCGAAGAGGACCTCGGCGAGGGCCTTCGCGAGCTCGGTCTTGCCGACGCCGGTGGGACCGAGGAACAGGAAGCTGCCCACCGGACGACGCGGGTCGCTCATGCCGGAGCGGCTGCGCCGCACGGCGCGTGCCACGGCGTGGACGGCCTCGTCCTGCCCGACGACGCGCTTGTGCAGCTCGTCCTCGAGAGTGCGCAGCCTCTCCTTCTCGGCACGGGTCATCTGCGAGGCGGGGACCCCGGTGGCCCGCGAGACGATCTCGGCGATCAGCTCGGGGTCGACGGTGGGAGTTCCCTCGCCGTCGCCCTCACCATCGCCACCATCGATCCGCGCCTGGATACGAAGGATCTCGTCGCGGATGCGCGAGGCCTCCTCGTACTGTTCGGCCTCGACCGCGCGATCCTTCTCGGCTTCGAGTTCGTCCAGCCGCGAACGCAGTTCGGTCACGTCGGTGCGCGGCACCCGCAGGCGCAGTCGTGCACCGGCCTGGTCGACGAGGTCGATCGCCTTGTCCGGCAGGTGCCGGTCGGGCAGGTACCGCATCGACAGGTCGACGGCCGCTTCGAGCGCTTCGTCGGTGTACCGGACCTTGTGGAACTCGGCGTACCGATCGGCGAGACCCTTCAGGATCGCGACGGCGTCGTCGCGGGCGGGCTCGTCGACCGTGACCGGCTGGAAACGACGTTCGAGCGCAGGATCCTTCTCGATGTGCTTGCGGTACTCGTCGAGGGTGGTCGCACCGACGACGTGCAGTTCACCTCGGGCGAGCTTCGGCTTGAGGATGTTCGCCGCGTCCATCGCGCCCTCGTTGCCGGCGCCCGCGCCGACGACGGTGTGGATCTCGTCGATGAAGACGATGAGCTTGCCCTGCTGGGCGGTGATCTCGTCGAGCGCCGCGGTGAGGCGTTCCTCGAAGTCGCCCCGGTAGCGGGTTCCGGCGACCATCGCCGTCAGGTCGAGCTGGACGATCCGCTTGTCCTGCAGGATGTCCGGGATGTCGCCGTCGACGATGCGCTGGGCGAGCCCTTCGACGATGGCGGTCTTGCCGACGCCGGCCTCACCGACGAGCACCGGGTTGTTCTTGGTGCGTCGGGCGAGGATCTCGATCGTCTGCTCGATCTCGTCGGCACGGCCGATGACGGGGTCGATGCCGCCGCCGCGGGCCCGCTCGGTGAGGTCGACGCCGAACTTGTCGAGCGTCGGCGTCGGGGTCTCCTCCGCGACGGGAGCTGCGGGGGTGGGCTGCAGCGCGGTCTGCAACGACTGCGGGGTCACGCCCAGCGACGCCAGCAGGCGTCCGGGAGCGCGGGTCTGGTCGGCCGCGAGCGTGAAGAACAGGTGCTCGGGGTCGATGTAGGTGGAGCCGAGCGCACGCGAGAGCTGGTGCGCTTCGAGGAGTGCGGTCTTCACGGCACCGGTCAGTGCGGGTGCGGAGACGGCCTCACCGGGGCGGCTCTGCGGCAGCCGCTGGTCGACGGCGGCAGCGACGTCGGCGGGGTCGGCTCCGGCGCGTGTCATGACCGTGCGGGAGGGATCCTGCTCCGCCATCGCGCGGAGGAGGTGCAGCACGTCGAGTTCCGCGTCACCACGGTCGGTGGCGTAGCGCGCTGCGTGGGCGAGGAGGTCCTGGGTACCGCGGCTCATGAAACGTGTGATGTCGATTCGGCCGGGGCCACCAGGCCCGAAGAATGCCGGCATTCCGAAGCCTTTCTGTCGAACTTGAGCCATTCTCACTCAACTAACGTGCCCAAAGTGCTCTCAATTCCCACATGGAAGTGATCCGGAACACGTATCGAGTTGTGGCCATTAATGTTGTGCACAACAAAACGGGGGGCTACATTCATTCCCGTGCCGTCTCCACTCGAACTCGACCAGCAGGTGTGCTTCGCGCTCTACCGCGCCTCCCGCACCATCACGGCCGCATATCGGCCACATCTCGATCGGCTGGGCATCACCTACCCGCAGTACCTGGTGCTCCTGGCGCTGTGGGAACGCGATGCGCGAGGCGTGCAGGATCTGTGCGACTCGCTCGATCTCGACACAGGCACACTGTCCCCCCTGCTCAAACGGCTCGAGGCCGCCGGATACGTCGAACGACGCCGGCAGCAGACCGACGAACGTCGTGTCGTCGTCCACCTCACCGAAGCGGGAGATGCACTCCGGACAGAGGCCACGGACATCCCCGGCTGCGTGACGCGAGACAGCCGGTTCGACGTCGACGAACTGGTCGCGCTGCGCGAGACGCTCCACCGCCTGACCGCCGCGTTGCAGGAAGCACCCGGCGCACTCTCGAAGAAAGGCAGGACATCGTGAACATCATCTACACCGCCGAAGCACTCGCCACCGGAGCAGGCCGCGACGGCCACGCCCGCACCAGCGACGGCAAGCTCGACGTCGACCTGTCCATCCCCACCGAGATGGGCGGCAGCGGCAAGGGCACCAACCCCGAACAGCTCTTCGCCGCCGGATACGCCGCGTGCTTCCACTCGGCACTGCAGATGATCGCCCGACAGGAGAAGGCGGACGTCAGCGACTCCGCGGTCGGCGCCCGCGTCGGCATCGGCCCGACCGACGGCGGCGGATTCGGTCTCGCCGTCACCCTCGAGGTGACTCTGCCGAACCTCCCCCGCGAGCAGGCGCTCGAGCTCACCGAGAAGGCTCACCAGGTGTGCCCGTACTCCAACGCCACCCGCGGCAACATCGACGTCACCCTCG
>NZ_JBKFBA010000012.1:90645-91641 GCF_053345925.1 Rhodococcus sp. C26F | reverse complement strand
CGAGGGTGACGGCTGAGTCACCTTCGAGGGTGACGGAGGACTGAGTCACCCTGCGCTGCGCACATGTCCGCGCCGACCCGTAGCGTGGACACGTGCGCACGCAGGACCGGTCGCAGCTCGCGCTGTTCGCGACCGAACTCGATTTCCCCCTCGACGACTTCCAGGTCGAGGCCTGCCGCGCCCTCGAGGACGACCGCGACGTCCTGGTGTGCGCCCCCACCGGGGCGGGCAAGACCGTCGTCGGTGAATTCGCCGCCCGTCTCGCGCTCACAGCGGGCGGACGCTGCTTCTACACCACCCCCATCAAGGCGCTGAGCAACCAGAAGTACCTCGACCTGTCGCGCCGCTTCGGCGACGACCGCGTCGGTCTGCTCACCGGCGACATCTCGCTGGACCCGCACGCGCCCGTGGTCGTCATGACCACCGAAGTGCTGCGCAGCATGCTGCACGGCGGCTCCCCGCTCCTGCACGGACTCACCCACGTCGTCATGGACGAGGTGCACTATCTCGCCGACCGCGAGCGCGGTGCGGTGTGGGAGGAAGCGATCCTCTCCCTTCCCGACGACGTGCGGCTGACCAGCCTGTCGGCCACGGTGAGCAACGCCGAGGAGTTCGGCGGCTGGCTGCGCGGCGTCCGCGGCGACCTCGCGGTCGTCGTCGAGGAGACCCGGCCCGTCCCGCTCACCCAGCACATGCTCGCCGGCGGGCGGCTGTTCGACCTGTTGTCCCCGTCCGGCACCGTCGACGAGACCCTCGAGCGGTACATCGCCCACCGCCAGCTCGTCGAGGCCGCGCCCGGCCCCGCGACCGGCCGTGGACGACGACGGCGACGTGCGCGCGGAGCACCCGGACCGGCCGGTGCCGACCTGCCCGAGGTCGTCGCCCGGCTCGAGGCCGAACAACTGTTGCCGGCCATCTGGTTCCGGTTCAGCCGCAACGGGTGCGACGACGCCGTCGCCGAATGCCTCGAATCGTCGGTTCGTCTCACCGAGGCGG
>NZ_JBKFBA010000012.1:33672-90636 GCF_053345925.1 Rhodococcus sp. C26F | reverse complement strand
TCGCCGAGATCCGCGCGGTCGCCGACCGGCACACCGCAGCGCTGCCGCCCGCAGATCTCGACGCCGTCGGTCACGCCGAGTGGCTCGAAGGACTCGAACGCGGTTTCGCCGCGCACCACGCCGGTCTGATCCCGGCCTTCCGTCACACCGTCGAGGAGTTGTTCGCCCGCGGTCTCGTGCGGGTCGTGTTCGCCACCGAGACCCTCGCCGTGGGCGTGAACATGCCGGCGCGCACCGTCGTCCTCGAACGCCTCGTCAAACCCACCGCCGACGGACCGGTGCGCCTCTCCCCCGGCGAGTACACCCAGCTCACCGGTCGTGCCGGACGGCGCGGCATCGATGTCGAAGGCCACGCCGTCGTGCTGTGGAGTCCCGACGCCGCCCCCGCGACCGTCGCCGGCCTCGCCGGCGCACGCTCGTACCCGCTCCACAGTTCGCTGCGCGTCGGCTACAACACCGCGGTCAACCTGGTCGCCGGTCGCGGCATCCCCGGCTCCCGCGAGTTCCTGCGACGCTCGTTCGCCCAGTTCCAGGCCGAACGATCCGTCGCGGCGCTCACCGACGCCGTCCGCGCGAACACGACGGCCCTGCGTGATCTCGACACCGAACTCGGGGACGTCGAGGGCTTCACCGAGTACCGGCACCTGTGCGACCGGCTCGCCGAGGCACGGCGCTCCGGTTCGGCCGAACTGGTGACGTCACTGGCACGGGCGGTGCGGTCACATCCCGCACATCGACGCGGCGACAGGGAGCGCCTCCTCGCCCTCTCCGCGCGACGCGCCGCGGTGCACAGCGACACCGAACGGATGCGGTCGCAGATCGATACGGTCACCGGACGCCTCGTCGAGACCTTCGATCGCACGCTGGATCTGCTCGAGGAGCGGGGTTATCTGCTCCGCGACCCGATGGGCGGGTCGGCCTACGTCACCGACGACGGCCGTCGCCTGGGCCGGATCTACTGCGCGAACGACCTTCTCGTCGCCGAATGCGTGCGGACGGGCGCGTGGTCGGGGCTGACACCGGCCGAACTCGCCGCCGTCGCCTCGAGCGCTCTGGGCGAGACCCGTCGCCGTACCATCGGAGTCCCGGGACGCACCACCCCGGCGATCGATGAAGCGCTGCGCGCCACCTCACGGTTGTGGAGCGAACTCGCCGGACGCGAAGAGCGTCTCGGCCTCGAAGTGGGGCCGGATCCGGATCCGATCGCCGTCGCCGCGATCCACCGCTGGGCACGCGGTGACGGACTCGCCGCCGCCCTGCGCACCGCGTCGGACGCGGGGCTCTCGGCGGGCGATCTGGTCCGGCGCTATCTGCGCACCCTCGACCTCGTGGATCAGACCGGACTGTGCCGACGCGACGATCTGCCGCCGGTCTCGTTCACCCTGACGTGAGAACTGCAGCTCAGCAGGATCCGCGGTATCGAGAGCTCTAGGGCATCGAGTACTCGACGGAGCACAGCCGCTCCGACAGTTCCCACAACCTCCGCGCCAGGATCTCGTCGCGTGACCGCGAGGTGGACTGCACCCGCTTCGGCCGGCCGCGCATCTCGAAGAAGGAATCCGGCCCGTAGTAGCCACCCGACTCCGCATCCGGCGAGGTGGCCGCGTAGAGCGTCGGGAGCGCACCCTGCTGCGGGGACTGCCCGATGATCGGGGTGACGAGTTCGACGATCTTCCCGTGCCAGGACTCGCTGCGGTACTGCAGATTCGTCGACGAATAACCCGGATGCGCGGCAAGCGAACTCACGCTCGATCCGGCGGCGGTCAGGCGCCGCTGCAGTTCGTACGCGAACAACAGGTTCGCGAGCTTCGACTGCCCGTAGGCGAGCCACCGCTCGTAGCGGCGACGTTCCCAATTGATGTCGTCGAGATCGATGCTGCCGATGCGGTGCATCGTGCTGCTGACCGTCACCACCCGGTCGGTGATGCGGTCGAGCAGCAACCCGGTGAGCGCGAAGTGGCCGAAGTGATTGGTCCCGATCTGCATCTCGAAACCGTCGGCCGTCCGCCGCAGCGGTACCGCCATGACGCCGGCGTTGTTGACCAGGACGTCGATACGCTCGTGCTCGGCACGCACCTCGTCGGCGAACGCACGGATCGACGAGAGATCCGCCAGGTCCAGACGGCGCACGGTGGCGCGGTCGCCGAGATCGGCCGCGACCGACTCACCCTTGGCGACATCGCGGCACGCGAGCACCACCACGGCACCGGCGTGCGCCAGCGCCCGGGCGGTCTCTGCACCGAGTCCGCTGTTGGCCCCCGTCACGACCATCGTGCGTCCCGACAGATCCGGAATATCGTTCGTGGTCCACCCCATGCCCGCCACCCTACGGACGCGCGCCGCGTGGCGACACCCCCATTTCCGGCGTCGACGGGCCCGATGGATCGCATCCTCGCCGTGGGGCGCACCTGCTCGTAGACTTCCCCGGAACTCACGACCGCAGGCGCGCGGGGGCGCATGCACGACAGGGAGGTTCCATCGATGGGGCACCACCCCGGACGTCCGGACCGCGAACTCGCCGCAGCGTTGCGGAACGGGGAGCCGGACGCCACGGCAGCGGCCTTCGACCGTTTCGCCCCCGGCCTGTACGCGTACGCGTGCGGCTTCGTCGCCGTGTCGTCGGCCTCGGACGTGGTATACGACGCGGTCTGGACGGCGACCGCGCGGATCCGGTCGCTGCGCGACGAGAGTCTCCTGCGGGCCTGGCTCTACGCCGTGGTCCGTGCCGAATGCATCCGCGTGCTCGAGCGCACCGGCTCCGCCCTCGAATATCTCCCCGCGGCCGACCCCACCTACCAGGCCGCTTCCGACGTCCTCGACGTCCGTGAGGCGGTCCACCTGCTCGACGGCACCGCCCGCGAGGTCGTCGACCTCACGGTCCGGCATCACTTCTCGTCCCACGAGATCGAGGCGATGCTCGGTTCCGCCGGCGACGGACGTGTCCTCGCCCATGCGCAGGACTTCGTCGACCGCGCGGTGCCCCGCGTGCCGAATGCGCTCGGAGCGTTCTCGCTTCTCCCCTTCACCCCGTTGCCCGCGCACCTGCGTGGACGGCTGCTCGCGGTGCAGCCCTCGGAGGCGGAACTGCTCGATCTCGGGCGCCGGCTCGAACCGCTGGACCGGGAGGGCTTCCCCCGTCGCGATCGCCGGGCGAAGCGCACCGTTCCCGTCATCGCGGCATCGGTGGCGGTGTTCGCGGTGCTGGGCGTCGGTGCGTTGTTCGTGTTCCCGCAGGCCGAGCCCGTCGAGCGGCAGGTCCTGCGTCCTGCGGCCGAACCGACGCTCGACATGGGGTCGCCGGTCGCGACGAGCACGACCGCAGCGACGACCGAGACCACGACCACCGAGCCCGCGGAGACGACGACGGGGGAACCCGAGGTCGAGGCACCGGTGGTGACCACCACCTCGGCAGCGACCGCCGAGCCCGCTGCGGAATCCACCGCCGCTTCCACCACCACGGCGACGTCGACCGCCGGTGGCTTCACCAGGCGCGGCGGGCCGGGTCGCGGGACCGAGCCGGACGAGGACCGCCCGCGCCGGGACACCGAGGAGAGCGACGCGCCGAGCACCGGGACTCCTCGCCCCACCACCACGGGTACGCCCACCACGCCGCGGCCGAGGCCGACGCTGCCGACCTTCCCTCCGCGCGGCGGCGCGTGAGGTGTGCATCCCTGTCACACGGCGGAGACGAGGACGTAACACGACGGGTCTACCTTCGCGGAGTCGAGCACTCGCATTCCGGTGACGAAGGAGGACCCGGTCGTGGCACCACACCGTAGATCCGCGTTGCTGGACGAGCTCCGCGTCGACGTACCGGGTCGCCCGCAGGACGTGATCCTCGAGGAGCTGCGCCGCGCCTTCCTCTCGGGAGCCGCACCCCCGGGCACACCGATCCCCGTAGGGGAGGTCGCGGAGTTGTTCGGGGTGAGCCGCATCCCGGTCCGGGAAGCACTCAAGACCCTCATCGGCGAAGGTCTCGTGACCCACCGGCAGAACCACGGATACATCGTCGCCCAGCTGACGATCGCGGAGCTGCGCGAAATGTATCTCGTCCGTGAGACTCTCGAATCGGCGTCGCTCGCGGCGGCCGTGCGCAACGCCACCGAGGAGGACGACCGGCGCGTCGAGGAGTCGCACCGTCTTCTCGAACGCGCTGTGCAGGAAGGCGACTCGCGTGGCTATCACCGCGAGAGCCGCGTCTTCCACATGGCCCTCACCAGGCCGTCCCGCATGCACCGCCTGTTGCACATGCTCGAATATGCCTGGAACATCACCGAACCCGTTCAGCCGATGGTGCACGTGAGCGATTCCGAGCGCGCCGAACTCCATCGCGAGCACGAGGCGATGCTCACCGCTTTCCTGGCGCGCGACACCGACGCGTTGCTCACGGCGTCCGAACACCACAACCGGCATCTCGACGTCGCCATCTCCGGCCTCACCGCCGAATCCGGCCTGCTTCCCGCGGAAGATATACAGTTCGGGTAACTCTCCGGCAATATCGCCCCGTTACGGTCTGCGCATCGGAATTCACCATCGCCGTTGATGTTCCGTCGATCGATTCGACTCCGCCCACCGGCCTCGCACCGGGGCACGGGCGGCTCCCCCTCGCACAGGAGCAGGCATGACCGAAGTGCTGACACCGAGCGCCGGTAGCGTCCCCACCGCACCCCCGCCGCCCGCGACCGGATACGACCCGCGGTTGACCAACGACGACCTCGCCCCGTTGAAGAACCAGCGGTGGGGTTCGTACAACATCTTCGCGTTCTGGATGTCCGACGTCCACAGCGTGGGCGGGTACGTCACCGCCGGCAGCCTGTTCGCTCTCGGTCTGGCCAGCTGGCAGGTCCTCGTGGCCCTGCTCGTGGGCATCACGATCGTCTACTTCTTCTGTAATCTCGTCGCCAAGCCCAGCCAGGTCACGGGTGTGCCCTATCCGGTGATCTGCCGCAGCGTCTTCGGCGTCCTCGGCGCGAACATCCCCGCGATCATCCGTGGTCTGATCGCGGTGGCGTGGTACGGGATCCAGACCTTCCTCGCCTCGGCGGCACTCGACGTGGTGCTGATCAAGCTGTTCCCCTCGCTCGCGCCCTATGCGGTGGTCGAGGACTACGGGTTCGCCGGCCTGTCCGCACTCGGATGGGTCAGCTTCCTGACGCTCTGGGTGCTGCAGGCCTGCGTGTTCTGGCGCGGCATGGAGTCGATCCGGCGGTTCATCGACTTCTGCGGCCCGGCCGTCTACGTCGTGATGTTCCTGCTGTGCGGTTATCTGATCTCCCAGGCCGGTTGGAGCGCAATCGATCTGACCCTCGGCGAGGTCACGCACACCGGATGGTCGTCGGTGCCGGTCATGCTCGGCGCGATCGCCCTGGTGGTCTCGTACTTCTCCGGCCCGATGCTCAACTTCGGCGACTTCTCCCGGTACGGGAAGTCCTACGCCGCCGTCAAGAAGGGCAACTTCCTCGGTCTGCCCGTGAACTTCCTGGTCTTCTCGTTGCTCGTCGTGATCACCGCGTCGCTCACGCTGCCCGTCTACGGCGAATTGATCACCGACCCCGTCGAGACCGTCGCCCGCATCGATTCGACCTTCGCGATCGTGCTCGGCGCACTGACCTTCGCCATCGCCACGATCGGCATCAACATCGTCGCGAACTTCATCTCCCCGGCCTTCGACTTCTCGAACGTCAGCCCGCAGAAGATCAGCTGGCGCGCCGGCGGCATGATCGCCGCGGTGGGCTCGGTGCTCATCACCCCGTGGAATCTGTACAACAACCCCGAGGTCATCCACTACACCCTCGAAACCCTGGGCGCGTTCATCGGTCCACTGTTCGGCATCCTCATCGCCGACTACTACCTCGTGCGCAAGCAGAAGGTGATCGTCGACGACCTGTTCACGATGTCGGAGAAGGGTGCGTACTTCTACCGCAAGGGCTATAACCCGGCTGCGGTGATCGCAACCGTCGTCGGCGCCGTGGTAGCGATGATCCCCGTGCTGTTCAACGATGCGCCCGGCATGGGAACCGCCGCCCAGTACAGCTGGTTCATCGGCTGCGGTCTCGGTTTCGTCGTCTACCACCTGCTCGCGACCCGCACCCGCCTCGCAGTCCGTCTCCCCGACCGGGTCGCACAGGAAGCAGTCTGATCCTCCATGTTCATCAAGGTCGTCAACCCGAACACCACGTGGTCGATGACCGCCACGATCGAGGCGTGTGCCCGGGCCGTCGCAGGTCCGGGCACACGCGTCGAGGCGGTCAGCCCTACGATGGGACCTCCGTCGATCGAGAGCCACTACGACGACGCGCTCGCCGTGCCGGGCATCCTCACCGAGATCGAGAAGGGTGAACGCGACGGCGTCGACGGCTACGTCATCGCGTGTTTCGGCGATCCCGGGCTGGACGCGGCGCGCGAGCTCGCCGGCGGGCCCGTCGTCGGCATCGCCGAGGCCGCCATGCACACCGCCGCGGTCCTGGGGCGCGGATTCTCCGTCGTCACGACGCTGGCCCGCACGACCGGACGCGCGTGGGACCTCGCGCACCGCTACGGCATGCGCGACGCGTGCCGGGGCGTGCACGCGTGCGACCTGCCGGTGCTCGCCCTCGACAGCGATCCCGACGCACGCAAGATCGTCACCGAGGCGTGCCTCGACGCCCTGTACGAGGACGGTTCCGACGCCATCGTGCTCGGCTGCGCCGGGATGGCCGACCTGTGCGCGCACATCTCCGCGGAGATCGGAGTGCCGGTGGTGGACGGTGTCGCGGCCGCGACGCTGACCGTGCAGTCGCTGGTCACGATGGGGCTGGCGACCGGCAAGCGAGGAGAGTTCGCGGCTCCCCCACCGAAGCGCTATGCGGGACTGCTCGACGGGTTCACGACGGGCGGGTGAAGCCCCTCCCGTGTCCTCACAGCCGGTGAAGCCCCCTACGATCGGGACGTGCCGTCCATCCACCATGCACCGCTGAGGAAGACCGACCCCGAGAGCCTGTACCGGATCATGGCTCTGCGGACCGACGTGTTCGTCTTCGAGCAGGGCATCACCAGCGAACCGGAACTCGACGGCCGCGATCTCGACCCGACCACCGAACTGTTCTGGACGCGGGAGGGCGACGAGGTCCTTGCGACGCTGCGCGTGCTCCACGACGACGGGGACATCGCCCACATCGGCCGTGTCGCCACCGCCCGGCACGCACGCGGGCGCGGCCTCGCCGCGGAGCTGATCGAGGCGGCGCTCGGGACCTGTCCGGGAGTCGTCGACATCTCGGCGCAGGCGTATCTGGAGCACTGGTACGCGCGATTCGGGTTCGTGCGCACCGGAGCGAACTACCTCGAGGCCGGGATCGACCACGTGCCGATGCGCCGCACCCCGTGACCACAGGGCGCCCGTCGGGGTGCGGTCACGGGGTGCGGGCGACGACGCGTATCAGCCGATCTCGAAGTGGACTCCTGTGAGTTTCTCCGACAACTCCCACAGCCGCGTCGAGGTCTCGCGGTCGCGGGCGCGACGCCCCACGCCGGCGACACCGGGCGCTCCGTAGAGCAGGAGACGCGGACCGATGTAGCCGCCCGCGATACCCGGATCGGAGGCGGCGAGCACGACCGATTCGGCCCCCTGGTCCGGGGTGCGCTGCAGGATCGTCTTGCCGAAACCGAACAACCGGTCGAACCACGTCCCCGTGTGACTGCCCACCTCGGTCGCCGCGTAGCCCGGATGGGCCGCGACGGCGCGCAGCGGTGAGCGGACCGCGGCGAGGCGTCGTTCGAGCTCGAGCGCGAACAACAGATTCGCGAGCTTCGACTGTGCGTACGCCGCGGCGCGGTTGTACGGGCGGCGTTCCCAGTTGAGGTCGTCGAGATCGATCCGGCCGATCAGGTGGGCGGCGCTCGACACCGTGACGACACGACCGGTGATGCGCGGTAACAGCAGTCCGGTCAGGGCGAAGTGTCCGAGATGGTTCGTTCCCATCTGCATCTCGAACCCGTCGGCGGTGCGACGCAGCGGCACCGCCATCACCCCTGCGTTGTTGACCAGGACGTCGATCCGCCGATCGGCGAAGGCGTCCGCGAAGGCACGGATCGCCGAGAGGTCGGCGAGATCGAGCGACATCATCTCGGCCCGGGGGCCGATCTCCTCGGCGATGCGCTTGCCCCGGTCGACGTTGCGACCGGTGAGGACGACGGTGGCGCCGGCAGCTCCGAGGGCCCGGGCCGTCGCTTCGCCCACACCGCTGGTGGCGCCCGTCACGACGACGGTGCGACCGTCCAGCGATGTGGTGGCGTCAGGCGCCAATCGAGGACTTGAGCATCGGGAGCATCGCCCACAGCTCGTCCTGCCAGTAGCCCCACGAGTGGGTACCGACGATCGGGAACGAGAAGTGTGCGGTGTCGATGCCCAGGGTCAGCAGGCGCACCTGGAAGGCGCGGTTCTGCGTGCGGGCGAGCGCTTCGAGACCCATGGCGTTGGTCGTGTTGAAGCTGCCCACCAGCGAGCTCGGCCGGTCGTACTGGCCGGGCAGGCCGCTCGCCGCGGAGATCCACATCGGCAGGCCGCGCAGTTGCGGCGCCGCGACGAACGGGTCGTGACGCAGCCACGCCGGGTTCCAGGGCGGTCCCCACATCGCGTCGGCGTTGTATCCGCCGGCATCGAGCATGGCGAGACGGATGGCCTCGCGCATACCCGGGGCCGAGAGGTTGAGGTAACCCGAGAGCGAGCCGGCGAACTTGAACTGGTCGCGATGGTAGGCAGCCAGGATCAGCGCCGCGTTACCGCCCATCGACAGGCCGACCACCGCGTTGTTGTTGCGGTCGATGCCGTAGACGTTCGCGAGATGGTCGGGGAGGTTCTGAGTGAGGAAGGACTCCCACTTGTAGGTGTAGGGCTGGCCGTTGAAATTGCTCGGTGCGTACCAGTCGGCGTAGAAGCTCGACTGCCCGCCCACCGGCATGATCACGTTGACGCCGTGATCGGCGAGCCACGCCGCGTTGGTCTCGTGTTCCCAGCCGCTCACGTCGTCGGTAGCGCGCAGACCGTCGAGCAGATAGACGGCCTTGTTGCTGCCGTTGTTCGCTCGCCAGATGCGCACCTTGATCGCCCCGACCCCACCCGGTGCGGCGACCATGTCCTCGTGGAAGCGTTCGTACGGATCGGCCGCAGCCGTGCCGGCACCGAGCCCGCTGAACGCGAGGGCCAGCGGAAGCACCAGCGCCGCCACCAGCAGTCGTACGAGAGCGCGTCCCCCCCGCCGACGTGTTCCGGTCTTCGCCGAAATCGTCACAACAAGCTCCCCTTGCACTCCAGTAACATTCTTCACTTCCGTCCCAGGGTATCGACGGTGCAGAAACCTTAAGCAGGCTTGCACACAATCGTTATCGTGGAAAGTCCGGCAGCGTTATCGTCCGGCCTTCGGCACTCGCATTCCGGTCGCACCGCTAGCCTGACGATCCGTGCCCGAAGCTCCCCTCCCCGTTCGCGACGGCCTGAACCCCACCCGCCTGCGACTGCCGGATAATCCCAGCTGGGAGACCATAGCGGAGTTCCTGCTCGCGCGCTTCCCGAGCGATGCGACGCGCATCGCGGAGAAGATCGAGTGCGGCGAAGTGGTCGTACAGGACGGCACTGCGATCACGTATTCGACTCCGTACGTCCCGCGCGAATTCGTGTATCTCTACCGTGATCCGCCCGCCGAACAACGCGTGCCCTTCGAGATCGACATCCTCCACCGCGACGAGAACCTGCTCGTGGTGGACAAGCCGCACTTCCTGGCGACCACCCCGCGCGGCTCGTGGGTGACGGAGACCGCCGTCGTCCGGTTGCGCAAGGAACTGGAGTTGCCCGAACTGTCCCCCGTCCATCGTCTCGATCGGCTCACGGCGGGCGTTCTGGTGTTCACCGTCCGGCGCGAGGCGCGACGCGCGTACCAGATGTTGTTCGACCGGCGTCTCGTCGAGAAGGAGTACGAGGCGATCGCCCCGGCGGCGCCGAATCTCGACTTCCCTCGCGAAGTCCGCAGCCGCATCGTCAAGGAACGCGGCGTGCTGCAGGCACGCGAGGTCGGCGGTCCCGTCAACGCCGTCACCCGGATCGACGTCACGGGCACGGCCGGCGGTCGTGCGCGTTACCGATTGCGTCCCGAGACCGGCCGGACGCACCAACTGCGGGTACACATGAACTCTCTGGGAATCCCCATTCTCGGCGACAACCTCTATCCGAAGGTGTACGAGGTTGGGCCACAGGATTATTCGAATCCGCTGCAGCTTCTGGCCAGATCCTTGTCGTTCCACGATCCGATCACAGGTCGGCCGACCCGCTTCGTAAGCCGACGAAACCTGGCAGCATGGAGTAACAACACACCAGGACCCCGCTGACCGGCGAGTTCTCGTCTTGGAGGTTCCCATGGAAATCGGCAGCATCTCGCGTACCTATGACGGGCGGGTGGCCCTGCGGTTCGAACGCTCGTTCCCCCACCCGCCGGAGAGAGTGTGGCGGGTCCTGACCGATCCGCAACATCTCCGCGCCTGGTTCCCTGCCGACGTCGAGTTCGAGCTCACACCCGGCGCCACACTCGAATTCCGCTCGACACAGGAACAGACCCGCCGTTTCGGCCTGCCGGAAGGGCACACCACCATGGGCAGTGTCCTCACGGTGCGGCCCGCACGGATCCTGGAATACCTCTGGGACACCGACGTTCTGCACTGGGAACTCACTCCGGACGGCTCCGGCGGGTGCTGGCTCACCCTCACCCACACCACCGACGACGAGGAGGACGCCCTTGCACACGGCGCCGCCTGGCACGCCGGGTTCGAGGTGGTCGAGGCCCAATTGGAGGAACGCCCGGTCGACTGGTCGATCTGGGACCGCGCAGCCGAACTGAGCACGCACTATCAGGGCAGCTCGGGCTGATCGCCCGGCTCGGAAGTCGGGCCGATCGCCCGGGTGGAATATCCGCCTAGCGGCGCGCCCCACGTCGCGCGGGAGCCGAACCGACGCCGTCGAGGTCGCGCTCCCGCGCGGTCGTGCGCGCCACGATGCGCGCACCCCAGGCACCGATCGCGTCCCAGTCCCGGAAGTCACCGGAAGGGGCGCCGACCATCCTGACGACCATCCGTTCGCCGGTGCCGAGCACCGCCGGATCGAGCTTCCCCGGGAAGGTGCGATGTTCGACGGCCTCGATGCGTTCGGCGACGGCGCACGCGTCGTAGCACGTGTTCACCGACCTCCCGCCCGAGGCGACGGGACCCGACGAGAACAGGTAGACGTCGCGTTCGCGCAGTTCGGCCGCGTGCCGGTCGGAGAACTCCCGCGCGCTGCGCAGCCAGCGACTGCGGTAGACGGCGCTGCCGAGCACCACGACGTCGTACGCGTCGACCTCGTCGACGTGCTCGGGCGCGTTCACGTCGACCTGCGCGCCGTGGTGGCGCATCGACGCGGCCAGCGCTGTCGCGATCTCCGCGGTCGAACCGTGCCGACTGGCCACCGAAACAAGAACCTTCATCACTACCTCCGGACCCGCGTCGAACCATGATCACCCCGGAACCGGGCCTTGACCAGGGCCGAAGTGCCCTTTGCCCGGTATCGGCAGATCACAGTCGGACGAATCCCCTCATATCGGACCGCGTGGCAAGGTGGAGGCAACGCGCACCGAGAGGAGCAGATGGATGCCCAGCACATCGTCGGCGACCGTCGCGGAGGAGGCGGAACGCAAGTACTCCGCCACCGGCGACCGGCCGCTTCCGGACCTGACGGGACTGCCGTCCGTCGATACGATCGACGTCGACCGGTTCGAGTTGTCGGCCCAGTACTACGACACCGCCGACCTGCGCCTGCNNNNCTCGAAGATCACGCTCCGCAGGCGCGAGGGCGGCGACGACGCGGGATGGCATCTCAAACTGCCCTCCGGTGTCGACACCCGCACCGAACTGCACTTCCCCCTCGGCGACGACTCGGCCGAGGACGTTCCCGCAGACCTCGGGTCCCTGTTGCGCGGCATCCGCCGTGGCGCCCCGTTGAGCCTGGCCGCTCTGCTCGTGACCCGACGACATCGGCACCGGCTCCGGTCGTCCGACGGCGGCTTCGTCGCGGAGGTGGTGGTCGACGACGTCGACGCCGTGCGCAGCGCCGACGGATCCGAGATCCGCTGGAAGGAGATCGAGGTCGAGTGGAATTCCACCCTCGGCGACAAGACGATCGGCCGATTCCTCACAGCACTCGAGGAACGCTTCGCGACCGTCGGGATCACCCGTTCGGAGAGCCCGTCGAAGCTCCACCGCGTGCTCGGCGACCTGATCCCCGCCCGCCCGCCGATCGCGAAGGGCCTGATCCCGATACGCGACTATCTCTCGAGCGAACTGCACACCCTGGGGTTGTCCGACATCGCCGTCCGCCGCGACGCACCCGACGCGGTGCACAGCATGCGCAAGGCCGCGCGGCGTCTGCGCAGCGCACTGCAGACCTATTCCGACGAGATCGTCGTGGATCACGATCTCGTCGACGAACTCCGTTGGCTCGGAAGACGTCTCAGCCCGTCACGTGATCTCGAGGTCCAATGGGAACGGCTCGCGGATCGCGTGGCCGACATCCCGGTCGAATCGCACCGGGAAGCGACGAGAGCCCGTATCGACGAGTACTTCTCGGCACGGTCGGAGGCCGCCCGCCTCGAAGCAGTCGACACACTGGACTCGGACCGGTACGTCGGGCTGCTCACCCGCCTCGACGCGGCGATCACCGACATCGCGCCCGCCACAGAAGCGGCGGGGGCACGGCCGAAGGTGGCACGGAAGGAACTGTTGCGCGCGGTCGCAGCGCTGTCGAAGAAGGTCTCGCGCCGCGTCGACAGGGTCGGCGACGCCGAGAACCCGGCGGAGCGCGACGCGCTGATGCACCGGGCACGCAAGGGCGCCAAACGGATGCGGTACGCCATCGAGGTGATCGCGCCGCTGCATCCGAAGCGTTCCGGACGGATCCTCGACCGGTTCGACGACTTCCAGGATCTGCTCGGTGAATTCCAGGACTCGGTCGTGGCGCGGGAACACCTCCTGGACATGCTCTCCGAGCAGGGCCACACCGCCGAGACCAGTTTCGGGCTCGGGATCCTGTTCCGGATCGAGACCGAGATCGGCGACGCGCAGGCCGCACATCTGGACAGCGGATGGCGGAAGGCCTACCGCTCCGCCCGCCGATTGTGGACCTGATCGAGGCCGGAAGGCTCTGGTCGGGGCCTCCCCGATCGGGGATCATGAAGATCGTCGACACCGGGTCACGGCCGCTTCGTGGCGGTAACGTGGCCTCGGGCCGACCTGCGCGCGGGAAGCCGCGCGTCGCAACGAGAAGGAGACATCGATGAGCACACCGACCACCCGCAAGGCAGTCGTCGCAGGCGTCGACGGCTCCGAAACGGCTGTAGCGGCAGCGCGGTGGGCCGGAGCCGTCGCGTCGCGCATCGGAGCACCCCTCCACCTCGTGCACTCGATGCCCCCGGAGGGCATCTTCTACAGCGAGGCCGCAGTGCTGGTGCAGTCGCAGATGATCCAGCAGCTCGAGGAGGACGGCAAGAAGCTCCTCGCCGACGCCGCCGAGCGAGTCCGCGCAGATCACCCCGAGCTCGAGATCAGCAGCTTCATCGGTCCCGGTCCCGCAGCCAAGTCGCTGCTCGAGGCCGCCGAGGACGCACGCCTGGTCGTCATGGGCGCCACCGGTGCGGGTGCGCTGGAGAACTTCCTGCTCGGCTCCACCGTTCTGCGCGTCGCGAACCATGCGCCCTGCCCGGTGGTCGTGTGGCGCGGCAACACCGATTCTCCGCTGCCCGATTCCCGGCCGATCGTCGTCGGTGTGGACGGCAGCGAATTGTCCGCTGCCGCAGTCACTCACGCGTTCAATCTCGCGTCGGCCCTCGGGGTTCCGCTCCGGGCAGTGCACTCCTGGCTCGGTGACGCCGCACTCGGTGTCGGCGCCACGGCCGCACTGGTCGATTGGGATGCCGTGGAGACCTCGGAGACCGCGGTTCTCGCCGAGACGCTGGCCGGCTGGAGTGATCGCCACCCCGAGGTCACCGTCGAGCGTGTGATCGACCGGGGCCCGGCCTCGAAGGTCCTGCTCGCGCACCTCGACGACGCCCAGCTCGTCGCAGTCGGAAGCCACGGACGTGGCCAGTTCCGCGCCGCCCTGCTCGGATCCACGAGCCAGAACCTGCTGCACAAGGCTCCGTGCCCGGTGCTCATCGCCCGCAAGGTCTAGAACCGACCGTTCCGGGGCGACGGGGATCGCTTCGACGAAGCGATCCCCGTTCGCTGTTCTCGGGGCGCGATCACCAGGGCGCCGGACCGAGCACGCTCTCCAGCCGCGCCGCGTCGACGGTCTCGACACCCGTATCGATCGCCGCTGCCTCCGGCCACGGATCCCGCCGACGGAGTTGCTGTTCGAGCACGGCGGGGGTCGCATCGGAGGCATCGTCGCCGCGCTCGGCTCGGGATGCCATCCGTCGCAACAGGATTCTCTTGTCGGCACGGCACTCGATCTCGATCACGTCCACGGCAGCACCGTCCGCGACCTTGCGGGCCGCGTCGCGCTGCCCGGACGACAACCAGGTCGCGTCCAGCACGACGGATCGTCCCCGGGCGAGAGCGGTCTCGGCACGGCGCAGCAGTTCGCGGTAGGTCGTCTCCGAATGCGCCGGTGCGTACAGACCGGCATCCGTACCGTCGCCGGTGCGGTCGGTGGGTTGCAGACCCGCCAACTCCTTGCGGACGACGTCGCTGCGCAATACATCCGCTCCGAGATACGCACCGACCGTGCGCGACAGTGTCGTCTTGCCGGTCGCGGAGACACCACCGACGAGCACCATGCGCACGCGTCCCCGGTCGAGATGTCCCTCGAGCAGCTCGACGAAACCGGTCGCCGTTTCCCGCGCCGCTGCATCACCCTGCTCGTAGCGCAGGGCGGTCACCTTCGCGCGCACCAACGCTCGATAGGCGATGTAGTGGTGCACGAGAGAGGAGGGCGGGTGATCGCCCGAGACCTCACCGTATTGCTCGAGCAACCGCCGTGCTGCGGGTTCGGCACCGAGACGTTCGAGATCCATTGCGAGGAAGGCGAGATCGAGTACTGCGTCGCCGTAGCGCAACTCGTCGTCGAACTCGAGGCAGTCGATGATGCGCGGACCGTCGTCGAGACAGAAGATGTCGTCGGCGAGCAGGTCGCCGTGTCCGTCCACGGCCCGGCCCGCCGCGATGCGTTCGTCGAACAGCACCGTCCGGCCGGCGAGGTAACGGTGCACGGACTCCCGGATCCGCGCCAACGCCCCGGAACGATCCGCTCCCACCTCCAGCCGGCCGAGATGGTCGAGACTGAGATCCCACAGCTCGGCGACGAAATCCGCGGAGGCACACCGGTCGATCTCGGGACCGTGCGGCGAGGAGGCGTGCAGGGCGGCGACCTGCCGTGCCACCTCGTCGATCACCGCCGACACGTCCTCACCTCGGCGGACCGCCGCGGCCAGGCGCCGGTCGTCGGGCAGCCGCACCATTTCGACGAGGTGCTCGCACAACTGTCCGTCCGGGCCGTGAACGTCCGCGACACCCAGATAGACGTCCGGTGCGAGACGCCGGTTGAGCTCCACCTCCCGGTGGCAGATCCGTTCACGGGCCTCACGCGTGCGGTTGTCGAGGAAGCCCAGGTCGAGCGGCTTCTTCAGCTTGTGCACGCGGTCGCCGACGAAGAAGACCACCGACGAATGCGTCTCCCTCACCCCCGCGTAGCCGACACCCTCCGGTCCGGCACCTGTGGTCACTGCGCCCTCCCTGTCGTCGGCGGCTCCCACCGAGTCCTCTCGTCCACCACATTGTCGTTCAGACACTCCCCCGGTGCATCTGCACAGCGCCCACCGGTGCATCTGCACAGCGCCCACCGGTGCATCTGCACAGCGCCCACCGGTGCATCCGCACAGTGTGTGCGTTCTCGTCCGGATCGCCCGAACGAACCGGCCGCGACAGGTAGCTTTCACACCGGGGCGACTTCTGGACGGGGTGAGATGAGAAACGATCAACCGAGCCGGGTACGAGGAGACGACACCGTGCGGGCGGACGACGGACCCACGGTGGCGGTCGTCGCGTACACGACGGCTCTCGAACGGACGATGATCGAGGAGTGGCTGCGCTCGGACGAGCTTCCCGCCGAGTACCGCACGCCGACCCGCCCCGA
The DNA here is from genome assembly GCF_053345925.1 of Rhodococcus sp. C26F. Classification (NCBI taxonomy): domain Bacteria; kingdom Bacillati; phylum Actinomycetota; class Actinomycetes; order Mycobacteriales; family Nocardiaceae; genus Rhodococcus; species Rhodococcus sp. C26F. Next base: position 74,453 of record NZ_JBKFBA010000012.1, on the reverse strand, counting down.
GTCGCTCGACCTCGACTCACGGGTGCTCACCGAGGAGCTCGTGACCCGCACCGACGATCCGCTGATCCTGCCCGTGCGGGTCGTGTGGCTCCCGGCAGAGCGCGACGGTGCGCGGCGTGTCCGGTTCTCCGACGTCCTCGCCCTCACGAACCCGCGCAATCCGAATCTGCTGCTGCAGAAATGGCTCGTGCGCAAGGGTGCCGACCGCTACCGGATCGTCGTCGCGCAACCGGCCCGCCTGTCCGAACTGCGGGACGCGCTCAGGGTGGAGGGCGGTGACGGCGACGACGGGGCACTCGCGCGGTACGTGACCCGTCGCGCCGTCGTCGCGCTCGAACGCGCGGAGCGAGCGGTGATCGGCGACCGCTACAAGGTCCCGCGGCTCGTCGCCGCCCAGATCATGGACTCGCCGATCTTCCGGCGCCGTCTCGACGAGATCGCCGCCGAGCACGGCCTCTCGCGCGCCGAGGTCGAGTCGCGGGCGCGCAGTTCGCTCGACGAACTCGTGGCCGTGCAGTCACGACTGGTCACCGACCTGTTCACGCAGGCGATGCGGCCGCTGCACTCGTCGGCATGGACCGTGCACGCCGACGAGGCCGGTCTGCGCGCACTGCGCGAGTCCAACCGCCGGTACTCCCTGGTCTTCCTGCCCTCGCACCGGTCCTACGCCGATGCCTTCGTGTTGGGCGACATCCTGGCGGCGAACGACTTCCCCGGCAACCACATCATGGGCGGGGCCAACCTCACCTTCTGGCCGATCGGTCCCGTCGCCCGCCGCACCGGCACGGTGTTCATCCGGCGCAGCTTCGCAGACGACGACGTCTACAAGGCCGCGCTCGAGGAGTACTTCGCGTTCCTGCTGAGCAAGCGGTTCAACCTCGAGTGGTACTTCGAGGGCGGCCGGACCCGCACCGGCAAGCTCCGGGCCCCGCGCTACGGACTGCTCAGCTACGTCGCCAACGCGATCCGCGGCGGACGCGTCGAGGACGCGATGCTGGTGCCGGTCTCGATCACCTACGAGGGACTCGCCGAGGTCGCGGCGGTCGCCGCCGAACAGACCGGCGCGACGAAGAAACCCGAAGGCCTGGGATGGCTGGTGCGCTACGCCCGCAATCAGCGCAAGCGGGCCGGGAACGTGTACGTGCGGTTCGGCGATCCCGTGTCGATGCGCGAACTGCTGGTCGCCGGTGGGGATCCGGACCTGACCGCCCCGGCGCTGGCAGCCGACCCGTCCGCGGCGCCGACGGATTCCGAGGAGATACAGGTGCTGCGCCGCAAGGCGCTGCAGAAGGTCGCCTTCGAAGTCGCGGTCGGCATCAACTGCAACACTCCGGTGACGGTGAACTGCCTGGTCACCCTGGCCCTGCTCGGTGTGCGCGACCGCTCGCTGACGCTCGAGGAGGTGCGGGCCGTGATCGCACCTGTCCGCCGTTATCTCGATCGCCGCGGTGTCCCGCAGGGCGGGCTCCACATCCTCGACGTCGAGGGTGGGCTCGAGGACGTGCTCTCGTCGCTCACCCACGCGGGGGTGGTCACCACCTACGCCGGCGGGGAGGAACCGGTCTACTCGATCCAGCCGGGTCAGCATCTCGTCGCGGCGTTCTACCGCAACAGCGGCGTGCACTGGTTCGTCAACCGGTCGATCATGGAGCTGGCCATCCTCTACGCGCACGCCAATCCCGGCGACGATCCAGCCCGGGTGGCGTGGGAGGAGGCGAAGAACCTACGCGACCTGCTGAAGTTCGAGTTCTTCTTCCCCGACCGAGACACCTACGAGACCCAGATGCGCGACGAGCTCGCCTGGCTCGTCCCGTCCTGGGGCGACACGCTGCCGACGAAGGACGAAGCTCTGACCGGTCTCGTCGAGACCGGCTTCTTCATGTCGCACCGCACGCTGCGATCGTTCTTCGACGCGCAGCTCGTCGTCGCCGAGCGCCTCGCCGTCCGGGATCCGGAGCTCGAGGTCGACCGCGCCGCCTTCCTGTCGGAGTGTGTGGCGGTGGGCCGGCAGATGCTGCTGCAGCGCCGCCTGTACGGGCCGGAATCGGTGTCGTCGGAGTTGTTCGCGTCCGCGCTCGACCTGGCGCGCAATCGAGGATTGCTCGACCACGACGAGGACCCCGAGACCGTCCGCGAGCGCAGGAAGGCATTCGCAACGGAGCTGTCGGAGTTGGCCCAGCGGGTCGCGCTGGCCGAGTCGCTCGACGTGTCGAACAGAAAGGTGGAACGGTGAACCTCGAGCAGGCCCTCGAACGGGTGCGCACGGGTCCGCAGGGACCCGAGGTGGCGGCCTTCTTCGATTTCGACGGCACCATCGTGCACGGCTTCTCCGGTGTCCACTTCTTCCGCGACCGGGTGCTCGCCGGGAAGGTCTCCGCATCCGAACTGGCCGCGACGATGATCAACGGGATCCGCGGGACGGAGACCGAGGAGGACTTCGAACGCTTCGTCGCGATCGCCTTCAAGGCGTGGCGCGGTCACACCGAGGACGAGCTCTACGAGATCGGCCGCCGGCTGTTCATGACGACGATCGCCGGACACCTCTATCCGGAGGCGTGGCAACTCATCGGCGCGCACCAGAACGCGGGCCACACGGTGGTGATCGCCTCGTCGGCGTCCCGCTACCAGATCCAGGCCGCCGGGGACGCGCTGGGCGTCGAGCACATCCTGTTCACCCCGCTCGAGGTCGAGAACGGTGTGCTCACCGGACGGGTCGACGGGAAATCGTTGTGGCGCAGCGGCAAAGCGGAGGCGGCACGCAATTTCGTCGAGACACACGGCATCGACGCCGAGGCCAGCTACACCTATTCCAACGGTGGTGAGGACGTGGAGTTCCTGGCCGTCGCCGGCAACCCCACAGCCACGAATCCCGATCGCACTCTCACCCGATTCGCCATCGAACGCGACTGGCCGATCATGCGGTTCCGGCCGCGCGGTACGCCGGGCGCCCGCGAACTCGTCCGCACCGCCGCCGCCTACGGCGGAATGTTCGGCTCGGTGTGGACGGGCCTCGGTCTCGGTCTGATCAACCGCAGCCGCAAGACCGCGCTGGACTCGATCATCAGCATCGGCACCGAGGTCTCCCTGGCCCTGGCCGGAGTGGACGTACGCATCGTCGGGGAAGCGAATGCGTGGGCCGCCCGGCCGGCGGTGTTCATCTTCAACCACCAGAGTCAGCTCGACCCGGTGGTGCTGGCCAAGGTCCTGAGGCAGGACTTCACGGGCGTGACGAAGAAGGAGATGGCCAACGACCCGCTGTTCGGGCCGCTCCTGCGGTTCGTCGGCGCCACCTTCGTCGACCGCACGAACACCGAGCGGGCGGTCGCGGCGCTCGGACCCGTCGTCGACACCCTCCGCGAGGGGACGTCGATCGTCATCGCCCCCGAGGGCACGCGCTCACTGACCCCGGCGATCGGCAGGTTCAAGAAGGGCGCCTTCCACATCGCGATGCAGGCCGGCGTCCCGATCGTTCCGGTCGTGATCCGCAACGCCGGCGAGATCCTGTGGAAGCACTCGACCCTGCTGCGGTCGGGCACCGTCGACGTGGCGGTGCTCGAACCGATCGACGTGAGCGGCTGGTCGCGCGAGAACCTCGGCAAGCACATCGCCGAGGTCGAGGACCTCTACCGCCGCACGCTGTCGAGCTGGCCCACCGAATAGATGACGAACGAGACCGTGACACCCGAGGAGCCGGACGACGACGGACCCGACGAGAGCCCGCACGGTGAGAACGGGCCGCTCACCCCGAAGCGACGCCGGTATCTCAAGTGGATCGTCGGCGCTCTGCTCGTCGTGGTGCTCACCGTCGAGATCGTGCTCGTGTGGCCGGAGCTGTCCGACAGCGTCCGCGGCCTCGGGCATCTCCACTGGGGCTGGGTCGCGGCGGCGGTGTTCGCGTCGATGGCGGAGATGTCGACCTTCGCGCGGGTGCAGCGGGCGCTGCTGTCCGCGGCGGGCGTGAAGGTCTCGCAATGGCAATCGCTTTCGGTGGCCCTCGCGGCGAACTCCATGAGCGTGACGCTGCCGGGTGGACCGGTGGTCGGGACGACCTTCACCTATCGGCAGATGCGGCACTGGGGCGCACCCCCGGTGGTGGCGACCTGGCAGCTGGTCATGGCCGGTCTCCTGCAGGCCGCCGGACTCGCACTGCTGGGCCTCGTCGGCGCTCTGCTCGTCGGCGCCAGCAACAACCCGTTCTCGCTGATCTTCTCGATCGGCGGTCTGCTGCTGCTGGTCGTGCTCATCCAGTACGCGGCCGGCAATCCGGGTTCGTTCGAATCGATCGGCCTGATCGCCCTGCGGAGCCTGAACCGTTTGCGGAAGAAGCCCGAGCAGGCGGGTGCGCGGGCGTGGCGGAAGATCGTCGGCCAGTTGAGCGCGGTGCAACTCGATCGTCCGCATGCGGCCCGCGCGTTCGGCTGGTCGCTGAGCAACTGGGTGTGCGACGGTGCGTGCCTGGCGTTCGCCGCATACGCGGTCGGTGGCGCGCCGAGCCTGGCCGGTATCGCCGTCGCCTACGCGGCCGGAACCGCCACCAGCCGTGCCATCCCGCTACTCCCCGCCGGTCTGGGTGTCATGGACGCCGTGCTGGTCCCGGCGCTCACCGCCTCCGGCATGACCGGCGCGCAGGCCCTGTCGGCGGTGGTCGTCTACCGGCTGATCAGTTTCGTGCTCGTCGCTGCCGTCGGCTGGATCGTCTTCGCATTCCGCTACCGGAACGTCGGCGAGGAGGGGGACGAGGACGAGACTCCCCCGGACCTGCGGCTCTGGGACGACGACTGAAGGCGCCGACCCGAAAAGATCGCCCGCGCGCCGGTCGGGGCGCTAGCGTTGTCCTCCATCCGAATGAATGGAGGGACGAGGTCCGTGGCACAGCACGAGGTCACACGTAAACGGGAGGTCTGGTCGGGCCGGTCGGTGTTCATCATGGCCGCAATCGGCTCGGCGGTCGGACTCGGCAACATCTGGCGCTTCCCGTACATCGCTTACGAGAACGGTGGTGGCGCATTCCTGATCCCGTATCTGGTCGCGCTGCTGACCGCGGGTATCCCCCTTCTCCTGGTCGACTACGCGATCGGGCACAAGTTCCGCGGATCGCCGCCGCTGGCCTTCCGCAGACTGCGCCGCGGCGCCGAGTTCATCGGCTGGTGGCAGGTGCTGGTGTGCTTCGTCATCGGCGTGTACTACGCGGTGATCGTGGCCTGGGCCGCGCGATACACCTTCTTCTCGATCACCGAGGCCTGGGGCGACGACCCCGAAGGCTTCTTCATGAGTTCGTTCCTGAACCAGGACACCGATGCGACCTTCGGCCTGAGCTTCGTGCCGGGCGTCGCGTGGACGCTGCTGCTGGTCTGGATGGCGACGCTCGCGGTGCTCGCCCTCGGCGTCCAGCGCGGTATCGGCAACGCCAACCGGTTCTTCGTGCCGTTGCTGGTCCTGTTGTTCGGTGCGCTCGTCGTCCGGTCGCTGACCCTCGACGGCGCGACCACCGGTCTCGATGCGTTCTTCACCCCGAACTGGTCGGCGCTGACCGACACCGGGGTGTGGATCGCGGCGTACGCGCAGATCTTCTTCTCGCTGTCCGTCGCCTTCGGCATCATGGTGACCTACGCGTCGTACCTGAAGCGCAAGACGAACCTCACCGGTTCGGGTCTCGTGGTCGGGTTCTCGAACTCGAGCTTCGAGGTGCTCGCCGGCATCGGTGTCTTCTCCGCGCTCGGCTTCATGGCCCAGGCGCAGGGTGTCGAAGTCGGTGAGGTGGTCGCGGGCGGTATCGGCCTCGCCTTCATCGCCTTCCCGACGATCGTCTCGGAGATGCCCGGCGGCCCGCTCTTCGGTGTGCTGTTCTTCGGCTCGCTGGTCTTCGCCGGGTTCACGTCGATGATCAGCATCATCCAGGTGACCGTCTCGGCCTTCCAGGACAAGACGGGCCTCGGCCGGGTGCCGGCGGTACTCGCCATCGGCGGTGTGTCGGCGATCGTGTCGCTGCTGCTCTTCCCCACCACCACCGGCCTGAACACCCTCGATGTGGTGGACCGCTTCGCGAACCAGTTCGGCATCGTCGGTGTCGCCTTCGTGGCGCTCGTGGTGGTCGCGTGGATCTACCGCCGTCTGCCCGAACTCCGCGACCACCTCAACTCGGTGTCGTCGTTCAAGGTCGGCACGGGCTGGATGGTGTTCACGGGCATCATCACCCCGCTCGTACTCGGCTACATGCTGTTCAGCGAGATCCGCGACCGTGTCCGCGACGGCTACGGCGGTCTTCCCGACAGCCTGGTCACGGCGTTCGGATGGAGCGTGCAGGCCGGCGTGATCATCCTCGCCGTCCTCCTGACGTTCATCCCCTGGCGCAGGGGAATCGACGAGGAATACGAGCTGGACGAGAACCGTCCGCTCGCATCCGCTCAGGCGCCTGCTTCGTCCGGTGATCCCTCACCCGGACCCGACTCGTCCACCGGAGGTACCCGATGAGCACAGCGGCCGTCGCCATGATGATTCTCGCCCTCGTCACGCTGTGGGGCGGTCTCCTGCTGAGCATCCTGCATCTGCGTAAGCATCCGGACGATCCGGATTGATCATCCGCACAACCGACCCACATGGGTGTCGGTTCGGTAACACCACGGGGCGGCGCTCTGGCCGGAGCGCCGCCCTTGTGGTCTCCTTGAGCGGTCGTACTCTAAACCTCTACTTTAGAGTTAGGTAGAGCCCGTCCGGGTGTCACGACCCACAGGAGGAGAACCCCATATGAGCCGCAGACACCGCAATCGGATGCGTCGCATCTCGGCCGCCGCAGCCCTGACCGTCGCCGCAGGTCTGGCGCTTCCCACCGTTGCCGGCGCCGAACCCGTACCCGCGGAGCCGGCAGCACCGGCGGAAGCGCCCGCCACGAGCCCGCTCGTGAGCTCGCTCGAGGCCCTCCGCGCGCTGCCCGGCGTCGATCCCACGACTCTCGCTGCTGCCGAAGCGATCGCGAACGCACGCGGAAGCGCTGTCGACGCGGCCGAAGCGACACCGCTCGGCGCCTACGAGGACGGCATGGAGTTCCTGCGTCGCCTCGGCGTCGAACCGTTCCTCTACCCCACCGGCGCACCGTTCTGCACGGCCGACGGCGACCTGCCGCTGGGCACTGTGCCCGCCGTTGCGGGTGCTCTGCCCGGGCCGTGGCCGAACCGCAGCCTGTCGCCGCTGCCGGGCACCCTGAACGTCGTCTCGCCCGGTGAGACGCTCTTCGCGTTCGTCCCCGTCGGCCTCGAGGAGGACGCCGACACCTCGGGCATCCAGCTCGCGTGGTTCAACGTCAACACCTTCCAGGGCGGCTTCGTCCCGATGGGCACGCCGGAGGAGACCGCGGCGGGAGCCATTCCGGCCGGCCTTCCTGTGCAGGCCCGCGGCATCGTCGAGCAGGCCATCACGACCTTCATCGCCGACACCCTGCCGCTGGGTGGCGTGCGGGTCGCGCCGGTGGAGACGGGGTCGGGCACCGTGCTCTCGGCCGTCTTCGGCAACGTCCGCAACGGCGACGCGCAGTGCTTCTTCCTGCCCACGATCGGCATCGTGGACGTGCCGGCCTGATCGAACCAGAGCTCCCGAGTGGAGCCCAGAACTGCAGCGGGTGGGCGTCAGCTCGCCCGCTGCAGTCGGTTCAGCCGGTCGAACACGAGCGTGACGGCGGTGTCCATGTGCGCGAGCACATCGTCGACCGACTGCCGGCCCGCCACCCAGGCGACCAGCGCCGACATCCACACGTCGGCGATGATCCGCACGGCGTTGAGCACCTCTTCGGTGACGATGTCGATGCCCGCCGCCTGCGCGAACAGGCGCGTGAGCACCTCACCGAGACGGTCGAGTTCGGGCGCCGAGGACGCGTCGGCGAACATCGCCGCCCGGATGAGCGCGTCGTAGCGCAGCGGGTTCTCGGACAGACGCGGCATCACCCCGCGCAGCACCCCCATGAGGCGCTCGGCGGCACTGTCGCCCGGGATCTCCACGGTGGTCACGGCTTCGGCGGCGGTCTCGAATTCGAGTACGAGCGCCACGACGAGCAGGTGGTTCTTCGAGGGGAAGTAGCGGTAGACCGTGCCGAGAGCGACACCGGATCGGTCTGCGACCGCCCGCATCTGCACGGCGTCGTATCCACCCTCGGAGGCGAGCTCCTCGGCGGAGGCGATGATCCGCATGTACCGCGCCCGCTGCGCCGGCCGCAGGCCCGCACCGGGCGACCGGGTGGACCCGAGGGCCGGTCGCGAGGCCTGCGTCGACGCCGACTCCTCGCCCGCGGTCTCCGTCGTCGACTGCTCCGTCATCACGCCACCTTCCATTCATGCCCGTTTCGAGGATAGTTCAGCGTGGGGCGCCTGCCTTTTCGTACCGCCGACCGGCCACAACCGGACAGGTGTCCGGAAATCTCTTCCCTCCGGATGTAGAACGCGTTACATTTTCTCCGTCACCGTCTGGAGAGGGGCTGTTGTGCGCCACGGAATCACCCTGTTCACGAGCGACCGGGGAATCCGGCCCGAAGTCGCTGCCTCGACCGCGGAGAGTCGCGGTTTCGACAGTTTCTACGTGCCCGAACACACCCACATCCCGATCCGCCGCGAATCCGCGCATCCGGGAACGGGCAACGAGACCCTTCCCGACGACCGTTACATGCGCACCCTCGATCCGTGGGTGGCGCTGGGGCTCGCAGCCGCGGTGACGTCGACGATCAAGCTGGGCACCTCCGTCGCACTGCCCCTCGAGCACGACCCCATCACGCTCGCCAAGACCATCGCGAGCCTCGATCACCTCTCCGGCGGCCGGGTGAACTTCGGTGTCGGATTCGGTTGGAACGCAGAGGAACTCGCCGACCACGGCGTACCGCCGAAGAAGAAGCGCACCGCCATGCGCCAATATCTCGAAGCGATGCAGGCGCTGTGGACCGAGGACGAGGCCTCCTACGAGGGGGACTTCGTCGCGTTCGGACCGAGCTGGGCGTGGCCGAAACCCGTGCAGCAACCACGGCCCCCGATCTTCCTCGGCGCCGGTTCCACCGACCGCAACTTCGACTGGATCGTCCGCCACGCCGACGGCTGGATCACCACCCCCACGGAGAACAACGTCGTCGACAACGTCGCCCGTCTCCACAAGGTCTGGGCCGACGCCGGTCGTGCCGGAACTCCCGAGATCCTCGCTCTGGCAGGCCGTCACGACGCCGAACAACTGAAGATCTGGGAGGACGCCGGGGTCACCGAGGTGATCTTCGGTCTGCCCGACCGCGCCCAGGACGACGTCGTCGCGTACATCGACCGACTCGCCTCGAAACTCGACCACTGATCACCGACCCCGAACGGACCCCGATGAGCACCGATCTCCACCCCCTTCCCGCCGACAGCGTCTCCACCTGGGACCACGAAGCCGACGTCGTCGTCGCCGGTTACGGCATCGCCGGTGTCTCGGCGTCCGTCGAGGCCGCCCGCGCGGGTGCCGACGTGCTCGTGCTCGAGCGGACCGGCGGTTGGGGCGGTGCGGCCTCACTGTCGGGCGGCATCGTCTACCTCGGCGGCGGCACCCCGCTGCAGAAGGCCCTCGGATTCGACGACACGCCCGAGAACATGAAGGCGTTCATGCTCGCCGCGCTCGGGCCGGGCGCCGACGAAGCGAAGATCACCGAGTACTGCGAGGGCAGCGTCGAACACTACGAGTGGCTCGTGGACAACGGTGTGGTGTTCAAGGAGAGCTTCTGGGGCGAACCCGGGTGGGAGATCCCCGGTGACGACGGCCTGATGTATTCCGGCGGCGAGAACTCCGCGCCCTTCAACGAGATCGCGACGCCCGCCCCGCGCGGCCACGTCCCGCAGATGACCGACAAGCGGACCGGCGAGAAGGGTGGCGGGTACATGCTCATGCAGCCGCTCTCCCAGGTCGCCGAAAGCCTCGGTGTGCGTGCCGAATACGACGTGCGGGTGCAGCGGTTGATCGTCGACGGCGACGGGCGCGTCGTGGGCCTGACGGCCAAGCAGTACGGCAAGGACGTCCACATCCGGGCCCGCCGTGGCGTCGTCCTCGCGACCGGCAGTTTCGCGTACAACAAGGAGATGGTGGAGTCGTACGCGCCGCAGCTCAGCGGTCGCCCGGGTGCGGCGATCGAGGAGCACGACGGCCGCGCGATCCGCATGGCGCAGGCGCTCGGCGCCGATCTCGCGCACATGGACGCCACCGAGGTCGCCTTCTTCGGCGACCCGCAGTTGATGGCCCGCGGCATCCTCGTCAACGGCCGCGGTCAGCGGTACGTCCCCGAGGACACCTATCCGGGCCGTATCGGTCAGCTCACGCTGCTGAAGAACGACAACCAGGCCTATCTGATCATCGACGAACAGGCATACGAGGAGGGTTGTGCGGCAACGAGTTCGACGCCCTTCTTCCGGTTCCGTCCGAAGTGGGTCGCGGAGACCGTCGCCGAACTCGAATCCGACATGGAGCTGCCTGCCGGGACGTTGCAGGCGACCGTCGAGGTCTACAACAGGCACGCGGAGAACGGCAGCGATCCGGTGCTGGGCAAGAAGAGCGAGTGGGTCAAGCCCATCGGCAGCCCGATCGCCGCGCTCGATCTCCGTAACTGCACAGCAGGTTTCACGCTCGGCGGTCTGCGCACCTCGGTGAATTCGGAGGTGCTGCACGTGTCCGGCGATCCGATCCCCGGCCTGTTCGCCGCGGGTCGCTGCACGTCGGGTGTGTGCGCGTGGGGTTATGCGAGCGGCACCTCGCTGGGCGACGGAAGCTTCTTCGGTCGCCGCGCCGGTCTGTCGGCCGCGAAGGGCTGAGACCGAACGGGTGGTTCCGGCGGCCGAGCCACCGGAACCACCCGTCAGGTCAGAACACGCGATCCAGGTCGCGTGAGACGATCCGATCGGCGCCGTACTCGGCGAGTGCCGCGATCGTCATCGACGGATTGCACGCCCCGGTCGATCCCGGGATCTTCGCGCCGTCCACCACATACAGGCCGGGCTGGCCGTGCACGCGACCGGCGTCGTCGCACACCGCCCCGAACGGTGCACCCCCGAGCGGATGGAAGGTGTTGATGTCGACGGCGTTGATGTCGATGACGATCGAGGCCGGTCCCGCGATCCGCCGGATGCGGGCCTCGATCGCGCGGGTGAGTTCCCGGTCGTAGGCCTGATCCCAGTTCAGGACCGCATCGTCGCGGCCGGCGTCGTAGTGCCAGACTCCTCGGCCGTCGACGATCCCCAGACCGATCATCGTGGTCGTTCCCACATCGACGGGGAACGGCACCGGGCCGGTGACGATCATCAACGGTCCGGCGGGATCGGTGTAGTCGCGCATACCCACACAGGCGGGGCCGCCCTGATGGTCGCCGGGGCTGACGAGCGGACTCGTCACGGCGAACACTCGGTCGCCGTTGTTGCCCCATCCCGTTCCGACGCCGTCGGGAAGATCGGGGACGAACCCCTTCGTCTTCGCCTTCACGAGGAGACGTGTCGTGCCGGCCGATCCGGCACCGAGGAACAGCGACTGTGCGAGGATCCGCTTGCGTTCGAGAACCTTTCCGTCCGTGTGGATCCGGTCGACGTGCACGATCCAGGTGCCGTCCGGAGCGCGCTCGATGTCGCCGACCCGGTGCAGCGGCGCGACCGTGACGTGCCCCGTGCGTTCGGCTTCGGCGAGATAGGTGACGTCGACCGAGAACTTACCGCCGTTGTTGACTCCGTAGATGACGTCGCCCGTCGTGTAGGACGGTTTCAGTTCCCCGGTCAGCTCCCGTCGCGCGAAGTCCCAGTCGATGCACATCGGCACCCTGAACGTCTCGTAGCCCTCCGAGCCTGCGCGATCCAGGAACTGGCGTGAGGACCGGTACCGATCGTGGTCGAGCAGATCGTCCGGGATGGTCGCGACCTGCAGCATCCGCGCCACCCGCCGGTAGTGGTCGGAGGCCAGCAGATCGTAGTCGATACGCGAGGACACCGAATCGGAGAATCGCTGCCCGTCGGGCTGCACGGTCATGCCGTGATAGGCCAGCGAACTCCCGCCGACCCCCGCGCCGCACATGACGTCCATGCCGTTCCCCGGAACCCGTTCGATGAGCCCGGTGAACGGTTCGGTCGGGATCGGCGGAGTACCGGTCATCACCGGGGCGGACGACAACCACGACATCCGCCGGTCCGGTTGCAGCATGTGAGGGAACGTCTCGGCATTCGGTCCCGTGGGCCAGCGGATGCCCCGTTCGAGGACCAGCGTCTGCACACCGGCCCGGCCGAGATGCAACGCGGTGATCGCACCGCCGAATCCGCTGCCCACGACGACCGCCCGATGGCGCTCCTCGGTGACCTCGGCGCGTGCGCGTGGGATCGGGGACAACGACAACGCGGCAACGGCCGCACCGCCGACGACGGTTCCCCGCAGGAAGGTACGGCGGGACAGCGCAGTATTCACGAACGGCTCTCCTGGAGCGTGGTCAGACAACCGTGAGCGGGAGTGGGATTCCCCGATCTTCGAAGACGAAGGACGAACCCGTGCTGAAGCGCGTGATGGCGACCTCGTCGCACTCGTTCGCCGGGCATTCGGCACGGAACACCTCGACGACGAGGGCCTCTTCGGTCGCGGAGACCAGGCGGGTGGTGAAGTGCGGGTCCACACCGCGCACCAGAGCGTCGAGCGGACCGAGGTGTTCGGGGTCGATCAAGGTGGGCCAGGACCCGTCGTCGAAGGCGCCACCTCGCCGGTTGATCCGGAGACCCAGCGCGTCGTCGTCGAAACAGATCGCCCGATCGACATACCGGTCCGGTGCCAGCATCGGGTGTACGTCGAGCACCGCGGACAGGCCGGCGAACGAGCGCGGCAATCCCAGCGCGGTACGGATGCGCTCGGACGTGATGCCGGCGATACCCGTGAGCTGCTTGCGGGTCAGCTCGATCGCGGACTGCTCGTCGGTTCGCTTGCGCACACTCATGAGGAAGCCGAGAGCGAGCAGGTGATGCTGCAGGCACACCTCCTCGGCGATGCGTACCAGGGCGGACTTCGAGAACTCGTCGAACCGGAGGTCTGCGAGGAGGGGACCCGAATAGTCGTGTCTCCCTTCGCCGTCGCGGTCGATCGGGCTCAGCTCGAGTGCCACGGCCGCGGTCCGGCCGAGCGCTTCGGTATGAGGTGCGACAGCCGGTGGTTCGTACGAGGGGTCGATGGTGACCGTCCACGCGCAGTGCGGGTGCCGATCGGCCGGCGCGCGGGGCGGCCGATGAATCGGCCGCACCCGGGCGTGTGGATTGGTGGCGAGCGCGGTGGCGTCGAAGGTCGGGTCCTCGATGTCGTGGCACATCGCGGTCACGTAGGCGTCGCCGAGCGGCTCGACGTCCATCAGCGCCCCGCAGTGGTCGAGCCAGAACTCGCCGTGGTCGCGGTCGTCGACGCGATAGCGGAAGTCCATGAACTGCGGGGGCGCCCCGATATCGAGTTGCATGCCCTTGAAGATGGTGACGACGTCGTCGCCCTCGAACTTCAGGGCACGCTGCATGCGGCACGTGTACCACGGCGACGACGCCTGCCATTCCTCGATGGCCACCTCCGCCATGCCCTCCCGACCGAATGCCGAGATCAGATGCGCCATCCCCGAACGGTCGATGAGCTGACCGCACAGCAACAGTTCGGGGACGAGCACGGCGAGGTCGGTGCGGGAGAGCGCGGCGAACGATCCGCCGGTGTCCACGCCGGTCACCACAACGGAACCGGCGACTCGCCGACCCGGTACCAGCCGGGAAGACGCTTCTTCCCCGTCGATCGCTCGATCCGCTTCTGCATGCCGTCGGACAGCGCATCCGCCGTGATCATCTCGAGGAACAGGTGCGAGACGTTGCCGAAGTCGAAGAAGTCGCGCTGCCACGACCACTGGAAGTTGCCGCCGTACCGGAACCAGCTCCCGCCGATGCCGTGCACGGAGTAGTGCTCGCCGTTCTCGCGGGTCGCGTCGGCGATCTGCTTCCAGAAGCCGATCACGTCGCCGGAGCGTTCGTCGACGACGAACTGCTGGTAGGGATACTGCCAGCCTTCGAGCCCGTCCATCTCCTGGCCCAATGCGAGGTCGCGGATCTCCTCGCGGCCCACGGCCATGAACTCGTCCTTCGGACCGTAGTTCCAGCCGTAGGTGGCGTCCTCGGTGTACAGGTCGGCCAAAGGCTTCCAGTCGCCTTCGGCTTCGGCGCGTTTGTTGGCGTCGACCCAGCGGGTGATCATCTCGTCGAGCTCGGCACGATCGAACGTGGCCATCCTGTCTCCTGGTCCTCAGTCTTCGACGATGCGAAGGGCTTGGGTGGGGCAGTACTTCACAGCTGCTCGTACGTCGGCGTGCATCTCCTCCGGCACGGGGTCGAGGAGGATCTCCACCTCACCCCGTTTGGCGACGGTGAAGACGTCCGGGGCTTCCATCGAGCACATCGCGTGTCCCTGACACAGATCGAGATCTGCTTCGATCCTCATCCGAACCTCACTCCTGCGTTGCCGTGCCGGTGCCGGATGCCGCGCGGGTGCGACGCCGGTACCGCACAGCACACGGCTGTTCGAGCTGGACCACCATCTTCGAGTGGTCGTTGCGGTAGGTATCGGGCGGCTGGGACAGTTCGAACTCGAAGTCGCGCAGCAGAACCGAGAATATCGCCTTCAGTTGCATGAGCGCGAACGCCGCTCCCACACAGCGGTGCCGCCCCGCCCCGAACGGGATCCAGGTCCACCGGTTGACGATGTCCTCCTGGTTGGGATCGATGTAGCGGCCGGGATCGAAGGCGTCGGGATCCGGGAAGTCCTCCGGGATCCGGTTGGAGATCGCCGGTGTTGCACCCACGAGATCACCTTCCGAGATCCGGTATCCGGCGACCTCGAAGTCGTCGCGCGCGATCCGAAGAAGCAGGATCAGCGGCGGGTGCAGCCGCAGGGTCTCCTTGAGTACCGCCTCGAGCACCGGGATCTGCCGCAGCGCATGAAAGCTCACGCCCTCGCCGTCGGAGTACAGGACGTCGAGTTCGGCGGTGACCTGCTGCATGTACTCGGGGTTGCGCAGCAGTTCGATGAGCGCCCAGGCCGCCGTGCCGGAGGTGGTGTGGTGACCGGCGAACATCATCGAGATGAAGATGCCGGTGATCTCGTCGGCACTGAACCGCTCCTTGCCGTCCTCGTCCTTGATCGAGACGAGGACGTCGAGCATGTCGCGGTCCTCCTTGCCCTGCGGCGGGTTCGTGATTCGCCCGTCCATGATCTCCTGCACGAGCGCCACGAGCCCGCGGCGAGCCTCGTCGCGTCGTCGGAAACTCTCGATCGGCGCGTAAGGATCGACGAATGCCAGTGCGTCGGTTCCTTTTTCGAGGTCATGGTAGAGGTGGGCGAACCGTCCGTCGAGCTGGTTGCGGAACTTCTTGCCGATCAGGCAGGCCGACGACGTGTAGATGGTCAGCTCGGCGAAGAACTCGAGCAGGTCGATCTCGCCTTCGTCGCCCCAGCCGGCGATCGTGTCCTGCACCTCGCGGTCGATGGTCGCGGCGTGGCCGCGCATCTGTTCGCCGCGCAGCGCCGAATTGTGCAGCATCTCCTTGCGGCGCTCGGGGCTGGCGTCGAAGACGACGCCCTCACCGAAGACCGGCTTCATGAACGGATAGGCGGCCTGCTGATCGAGATCCTCGTCTGCGGCACGGAAGAAGAACTCGTTGGCCTCCGCACCGGAGAGGAGTACGACCTTCTTGTCGGCGAGCTGGAAGACTCCGACGTCGCCGCACTCCTCACGCACCCGGCGCATGAGCGCAATGGGATCGGTGCGCAGTTCCTCGAGGTGGCCGTGTTCGTGTTCGCCGCCGGACACACGCCGGGGCTCGACGAGTGTGGTCATGAATTGTCCTTCCGCAGGGGTGCTTCGGGTTGAACCTCGATGAGCACGATGTGGGCGCCGCGGGGGGCCGAGACGACCGAGAGCGCGGCCGCGGCGATGTCGGATGCACGAAGGAAGTAGGGATGTCGGGCGAAACCCCATGTGCCCCAGTCTTCGAGCATCGGTTCGAGCACCTCCGCCGGCGCGGTCATGCCGGCACCGGTCTGCGTCGGTCCGGGGCGCACGACCGACGCGCGAACACCCGTACCCTCGAGTTCCATCCGCATCTCGCGGACGAGCGCTTCGAGGCCGGTCTTGGCGGCGTTGTAGGCACCCATCCAGGGCCGGGGAAGCACGGCACAGTCGGATCCGATCACGACGAAGTCGCCGCGCTTGCGTTCGATCATGCCGGGGAGCACGCGATGGGCCAGGCGTTGGGTGCCCATCAGGTGCACGTTGACCTGGAAGGCGAACCGGTCGGGGTCCATCTCGTGGGGCAGCGCGAAATCCATGTCGCCCGCTCCCGAGACGACGATCTCCGCGGCGCCGAGAGCCTCTTCCGCTGCGGTGACGAACTCGTCGACGGATTCGGTGGACGACACGTCGAGGAAGTGGGCGAAGGCCTCGCCGCCCTCACCGCGGATCTTCTCCGCGATCGCCGCGCACTCCTCCACGCGGCGCGCCCCGAGCGCGACAGGGTGCCCGGCCTCGGCGAGCGCGTAGGCGGTGGCGGTACCGATTCCGGAGGAGGCTCCGGCGACCAGCGCGGGACGGCGTTCGGGATGGGGTTCGAATCTAGGCATGTCGTTCGGTGACCTCTACAGGAAGGGCCGCGAAGCCTCGGACATTGGTGGAATGGACACGTTCGCAGCGGTCCTCGTCGATCTCGTAGTCGGCGACGCGCCGGGCGAACTGTTCGAGCGCGATGTTCGCCTCGAGGCGGGCGAGATGAGCGCCGAGGCAGAAATGCACTCCCCCACCGAAACTGGCGATCTTCTGGGAGCTGTCGCGTCCGATGCGGAAGTCGTCGGCGGCGTCGAAGACATCGGAGTCGCGATTGGCGGAGCCGATGAGCAGCAGGACCTTGTCGCCGGACGGGATGGTCGCGTCGTGCAGTTCGATGTCGGTGACGGCGGTGCGGGCGACGATCTGGCTCGAGGTGTCGTAGCGGAGGGTTTCCTCCACCCACTGCGGTGCACGAGCGGAGTCGCGCAGGACCTGCGCCACCTCGGACTTGTTGTGCGCGCCCCAGTAGAGGGCGTTGCCGAGCAGTTTCGTGGTGGTCTCGTTTCCTGCGACCACCATGAGGAACATGAAGCCGATGATCTCGTCGTCGGTGAGCCGGTCGCCGTCGATCTCGGCTGCCAGCAACGCCGACGTGAGGTCGGAGGTCTCCTTCTTCCGGCGTTCGGCGAGCATGTCGGCGTAGTAGCCGACGAGGTGCAGCGACGCCTCCATCGCGGCGACCGGCACGTCGAGCACGCCCTCCTCGCGGTGGACGACGAGATCGGCGAGACGGCGGATCTCGCTGCGGTCGGATTCGGGCACACCCATGAGTTCGGAGATCACGTCCATGGGCAGCTTGCCCGCGAACTCCGAGATCCAGTCGAATTCCCCTGCCTCCACAGCGGGTTCGAGATAGCGCAGCGTCAGTTCGAGGATGCGTTCCTCGAGGTCGGCGACGCGGCGCGGAGTGAACCCCTTGGAGACGAGGCGGCGCATGCGCATGTGCCGCGGGTCGTCCATCGCGAGGAAGGACATCACCTTGTGGGCGTTGGGCCCGTAGGCGGACGGATCGAGCGAGACACCGTTGGCGCTCGAGAGGCGAGTGTTGTCGCGGAAGGCCGCGACGACGTCGGCGTGGCGGGACAGGGCCCAGAATCCGAGGTCGGGGTTGTGGTAGGCCGGGTCCTCCTCACGGAGGCGGCGGTAGGTGGGATACGGATCTTCGTGGAAGGCGTAGTCGTACGGGTTGAAGATCACGGGGCCGAGCGTCGGTGGATCGGGCGAAGCGGGCCCTGCGTGCGAAGCGGAGCCCGGGGATGCCTGGATCATGGATCACTCCAATAGAAGTCGGGCGGATGTCTCCAGCCTGTCGGCGAGTTTCTCGTAGGTGCCGTAGCCCATGCCGGCCCGGACGAGCGCGCCGGCGTAGAGCAGTTCGAGTGCTTCGAGTTCGTCGGGATCGGAGTCGGCGCCGAGGGCTGCCGAGATCCGGTGACGGATGTCGAGTCCGATGCGCGCACGCAGGTGTTCGACATCGGGGTCGTGACCGAGCAATGCACTGGTGACCGCGGCCGCGAGTTCGGGTTCGTCGGCCAGCAACAGCGCGATTCCCCGCAGCACCGCGACCACCCGATCGGCACGGCTCGTGCTCTCGGCGTCGGCCGTGGGAGCGTTGGCCAAGCGACGCCAGAACACCTCGGCGACGAGGTGTTCCTTGGACGAGAAGTAGGTGTAGGCGGTGGCCGGGGCGACACCGGCGCGGGCGGCGACCATACGCACCGTCAACCCCGTGAATCCCTCCTCGCGGAGCACCTCGACCGCGGCCTGCGTGAGCCTCGCAACCGTGTCGGCCTGCTTCTCGGTCAGGCGGCGACGGGTCGATTCGAGATTCACGTTTCTGGACACGTGTCTGGACATTACTACGGTTGGAGGGGGTCGGCAATGCCCGCAGCGCGTTCATTCGGCGAATTCAGCGCTCTCGTGGGTGGATACGGACGGGCATGGACTTGATGCCGTTGATGAAATTCGATCGCAACCGCCGCGGTTCACCCGCCGGCTCGACCCGGTCGATCCGGGCGGCGAGGGTCTCGAACATGATCCGCAGTTCGAGTCGCGCCAGATGTGCCCCGAGGCAGAAGTGCACACCCGTCCCGCCGAAGGCGACGTGCGGATTGTGCTCGCGCACGATGTCGAAGACGTGCGCGTCGTCGAAGACCTCCTCGTCGCGGTTCGCGCTCGGGTAGTAGACGATCACCTTGTCGCCCCGTTCGACCTGCTGGTCGCCGATCGCGGCCGGGCAGGTGGGCGTGCGACGGAAACCCACCACGGGGGTGACCCAGCGCAGGATCTCCTCCACCGCGCTGTCGATCAGACCGGGATCGTCCTGCAGCCGGCGCCATTGCTCGGGATGATCGACGAAGGCCTGCATCCCGCCCGAGATCGCGTTGCGCGTCGTCTCGTTGCCCGCGATGACGAGCAGGACGAAGAACATGTCGAACTCCATCTCGGAGAGCGTGTCGCCGTTCTCGTCGGGGCACACCAGCTTCGAGACGATGTCGTCGCGCGGTTCGGCTCGCCGCTGCGCGGCGATCTCGTTGGCGTACAGAAAGATCTCGGCGGCGGCGAGCTCGCCGTCCTCCTGGGTGGTGCCGTATTCGGGGTCGTCCCAGCCGATCATGCGGTTCGACCAGTCGTACAGCTTCCCGACGTCCTCGGCCGGTGCGCCGAGCAGCGCTGCGATCACCTCCAGCGGCAGGGGCGCCGAGATCGCCGGGACGAAGTCGATCACCGTGCCGTCGCGTGCGGCCTCGATCGCGGCGTCGACGGTGCGTTCGCACGTCTTCCGGATGCGCTCGTCGAGCGTCTTCACCATGCGCGGGGTGAAGCCACGGCTCACGAGTTGCCGCAGGCGGGTGTGCTCCGGCGGGTCGAGGTTGAGCAGCATGGACGCCTGTTTCAGGCGTGCCTCCTCGTCGAAATCGTCGATCTGGGTGGTCCCGAGGGCCGAGGAGAAAGTCGTGCTGTCGCGGGAGACCGCGATGACGTCGGCGTGCCGGGTGACGGCCCAGAAGCCCACGCCGCCCTCCTCGGGTTGGCGGTGGACCGGACAGGTGCGCCGGAGTTCGGAGAAGTAGTCGTGCGGGACCCCCTGGGTGAAGACGTCGGGGTTCTTGAGATCTGTGGGTGAAGTCGTCATGAAGCCGCCCTCGTGGGATTGTACGAATGGCATTCGTTTACAAACTACTCATATTCGTTTGGAATGGAAGCCCCTTAGACTGTTTTCATGGCAGACGACAACTCCCGACCCGTGCGTCGGCGGACACTGACCCGCGACAAGGTCGTCGCAGCCGCGCTCGGGATCGTCGACGAGCTGGGATGGGAACAGCTCACGATGAGCACCCTCTCGTCGCGCTTGGGAATCGTCACGGCCTCGCTGTACAACCACGTCCGCAATCTCGACGACGTGCGGGCGACCGTGCAGATCCGCGCGATGAGCGATCTCGGAGCGCATCTGCGGGAGGTCGCGATGGGCTGCAGCGGCGTCGACGGGTTGCGCGCGCTGATCGACGCCCACCACATCTGGGCCGTCGAACATCCCCGCCGCTACGAAGCATTGACCACTGCACCGGTCGATCGCGACGGTCTGCTCGCCGCCGCACTGGACGCCAACGTCGCTCTGCGAACGATGCTCGCATCCTGCGGCGTTCCGGAGGAGGAGACGCTCGAGGCCGCGGTCGGCATGTTCGCCGCCCTGCACGGTTTCGCGGTTCTCCAGAGCAGCGGCTTCCTGGGCGACGAGCTCGATCTCGACCGCATCTACGAGGCGGTCGTGCGCGGAGTTCTGGCCGGCGCCTCCCTCGACCCCACGAAGACGCGCTAGAGTGGCACGCATCAACTGAACACGTCCGTCTTCAGATGGAGGGGTCATGCGGACGATCGACACTCTCGGCGATCTCGTCTCACCGCTCGGTGGCACGATCAACGCCGCCAACGTCATCATGCAGCTCGCCCATCCCGGCGTCGGCCAGGGCGTCGTCGACAGCACGGTCGACACCGGCCGCGCCGATCTCCATCCGGTCAAGCGGGCCCGCACGACCGGCACCTATCTGGCGGTCGCGGTGTTCGGTAACGACGCCGACCGCGATTTCGTCCGCGAGTCGGTGCGGAAGATCCACGCGCGGGTCACGTCGTCACCCGGCGCGGAGGTCCGCTACAGCGCCAACTCCCCCGCCCTGCAGTTGTGGGTCGCGGTCTGCCTGCTCAAGTACTTCATCGACCAGCACGAGTTCCTGTACGGCCCGCTCACCGAGGAGCAGTACGCCCGGATCCTTCGCGACGGCGCGACCCTCGCGACGACACTGAACGTCCGGCCGGAGTCGTGGCCCACGACCTGCGAGGAGTACGAGGAACGGTGGAAGGCCGGCGTCGCCGACATCTCCATGAACGAGCAGGTGCGCGAGTACCTCACCGAACTCTGCAATCTCGCGTTCCTCGAGGTGCGCCTCGGACGACTGGGCCGCGGGATCCACCGGGTGCTCGGCAGGTCGTTCGAACTGATCACCCGCGGTGCGCTGCCGCCGGAGTTCCGCGACCTCATGCACTATCCGTGGACCGCCGACGACCAGCGGCGCTTCGACCGCTATCTCGTGGCGGTCCGGCGCCTGCACCGCGTCACCCCATGGGTATGGCCGTTGCTGTGGAAGGCCTATCTGCTCGATCTGCGCACGCGGCGACGCCTCGGACTGCGCGTGTTCTGACCGGAGACCACCGGACCCTCGTCGAGACCGGTGTTGTGTGCGAGATTCGTCGAATTCCTCGCACACAACACCGGTTTCGTCCGTTTCGGACGAACCGTTGCATTCGATCGCGTCGCCGAACTATAGTCCAGACACCTGTCCAGAACCGAGGGAACGTCTGATGACACTTCGCCCCACCGACAGCTCCACCCTTCTGATCGACGGCAAGCTCGTACCCGGCAGCGGAGGCACCTTCGCGATCACCGATCCGAGCACCGAAGAACTGCTCGGCCACGCGGCCGAGGGCACCGCCACCGACATGGACGCCGCGATCGCGGCCGCGCGTCGCGCCTTCGACGACACCGACTGGTCACGCGACCACACCTTCCGGGCCCGCTGCCTCCGTCAGTTGCGCGACGCCCTGCGTGAACACATCGAGGAACTGCGGGAGATCACCATCGCCGAGGTCGGTGCTCCCCGATTCCTCACGAGCGCCGCGCATCTCGAAGGCCCCATCGACGACCTGTTCTACTTCGCCGACCTCGCCGAGAGCTACGCGTGGACGCAGGATCTCGGCAACGCCTCCCCCATGGGTATCCCGACCCACCGCTATCTGCTCAAGGAAGCGGTCGGGGTCGTCGGCGCGATCACGCCGTGGAACTTCCCGCACCAGATCAACTTCGCCAAGCTCGGGCCCGCTCTCGCCGCCGGGAACACCGTGGTGCTCAAGCCCGCCCCCGACACCCCGTGGTGCGCGGCACTGGTCGGGCGGATCGCGGCCGAGGAGACCGACATCCCGCCGGGAGTACTGAACATCGTCACCTCGAGCGACCACCGGCTCGGCGCACAGCTGAGCGAGGATCCGCGCGTCGACCTGATCTCGTTCACCGGTTCCACCGCGACCGGCCGGGCCGTGATGCGCGCGGCCTCCGAGAACCTCAAGAAGGTCTTCCTCGAACTCGGCGGCAAGTCGGCGTTCATCGTCCTCGACGACGCCGACCTGCGCGGCGCCTGCTCGATAGCGGCCTTCACCGTGTGCACGCACGCCGGCCAGGGCTGCGCGATCACCACGCGCCTGCTCGTCCCCCGCGAACGGTACGACGAAGCCGTGGCCCTGACCGCGAAGTCCATGAGCGGTATCCGGCCCGGCGACCCGCGCGATCCCGGCACGGTGTGCGGGCCGCTCATCTCCGAGAAACAGCGGCAGCGCGTGGAGGGCTACATCCGCCTCGCCGTCGAGGAGGGCGGCACGATCGTCACCGGCGGCGGACGTCCGGCCGAACACGAGCGCGGCTTCTTCGTCGAGCCCACCCTCATCGCCGGCCTCGACAACTCCGCGCGCACGGCGCAGGAGGAGATCTTCGGCCCGGTGCTCGTGATCATCCCTCACGACGGCGACGACGACGCGATCCGCATCGCCAACGACTCCCCCTACGGCCTCTCGGGTTCGGTGTACGGCACCGAACCGGACCGCATCGCGCGGGTCGTCGCAGGTGTACGGACCGGCACGCTCGGCGTCAACGGCGGCATCTGGTACGCCGCGGACGCCCCGTTCGGGGGCTACAAGCAGTCCGGGATCGGCCGCGAGATGGGTGTGACCGGTTTCGAGGAGTACCTGGAGACCAAGCTCGTCGCCGAACCCGCGAGCTGACCCGAACTTCCGAAAGGACTTTTCCGATGGCACGTTTCACCGGTCGCACCGCGATCGTCACCGGCGCCGCCCAGGGGATCGGCGAGGCGTACGCGCGTGCGCTCGCCGCCGAGGGCGCGAACGTGGTGGTCGCCGACCTCAACGCCGAACTCGGCGAGCAGGTCGCCAAACAGATCGTCGCCGACGGGGGCATCGCGAGCTTCACCTCGGTCGATGTCTCCGACCCCGCCTCCGCCGAGGCACTCGCCGCATCGACCGTCGAGATCTACGGCGGCATCGACCACGTGGTCAACAATGCCGCCATCTACGGCGGCATGAAACTCGATCTGTTGCTGACGGTTCCGTGGGACTACTACAAGAAGTTCATGAGCGTGAACCTCGACGGCGCCCTCAACGTCACCCGCGCGGTGTGGCCGCACATGACGAAGAACGGCGGGTCGATCGTCAACCAGTCGTCGACGGCAGCCTGGCTGTACTCGGGCTTCTACGGGCTCGCGAAGGTCGGGATCAACGGTCTCACACAGCAACTCGCCGTCGAGCTCGGCGGGTCTAACATCCGCGTCAACGCGATCGCCCCCGGTCCCATCGACACCGAGGCGACCCGCACCACCACCCCCGCGAACATGGTCGCCGACATGGTGAAGCAGTTGCCGCTCAAGCGCATGGGCACTCCCGACGATCTCGTCGGCATGTGCCTGTTCCTGCTCTCCGACGAGGCCGCCTGGGTCACGGGGCAGATCTTCAACGTCGACGGCGGGCAGGTGATCCGCTCGTGACCGGCTCCACGATCGGCCGGGTCGGTTACATCGGGCTGGGCAACATGGGGGCACCGATGGCCGAGCGGCTGCTCACCCGACCCGGAGGCCTCACCGTGCTCGACGTGGTGCCCGAGGCGATGAGCCCGTTCACCGACAAGGGTGCCGCCGCGGCGTCGAGCCCGGCGGAGCTGGCCGCCGGCTGCGATCTCGTGTGCGTGACCGTCCTCGACGACGCCCAGGTCCGCGACGTCGTGACCGGTCCGGACGGACTGCTCGCGACGGCCCGGCCCGGCACGGTCGTCGCGGTGCACTCGACGATCTCCGACACCACCGCCGTCGAGCTCGCCGCGAAGTGCGCCGATAAGGGAGTCGACTTCGTCGACGCACCCGTCAGTGGTGGCGCCGGCGGTGCGAAGAACGGCACTCTCGCAGTGATGGTCGGCGCGACCGACGACGGCTTCGCGAAAATCGAGGAACCCTTCGGCACCTTCGCGTCGCTGGTCGTGCACGCGGGTCCCGTCGGGGCGGGAACCCGGATGAAGCTTGCCCGCAACCTGCTCCACTTCATCGCGTTCACCGCGGCGACGGAAGCGCAGCGACTCGCCGAGGCCGCGGGCATCGACATCACCGAGCTCGGCAAAGTCGTCCGGCACACCGACGCGATCACCGGCGGCGCCGGTTCGATCATGTGGCGCGACACCACATCTCCCCTCGCGGAGGACGACTCCTGGTTCCCGATCTTCTCGCGCGTGCGCGCCCTCGGCGAGAAGGATCTCGCGCTGGCACTGGACCTCGGCGATCGCCTCGGAGTCGACCTGCCGCTCGGCGCCCGGGCGCTGTCCGAACTCGGCCCCGGGCTCGGAGTCGGCACGGGAGAGATCGCACGGACCCGTTCCCGGAAGGAGCACGCATGACCGACGAGACCCGCCGCCGCGGCCTGGAGATGATGTCCAAGGTCTACGGCTGGGAGATGCAGGACGGTCCCGGCGAGCACTTCGCCGTCACCGCCGACCACCTGTTCGCGAACATCTGGACCCGGCCCGGACTGACCATTCGCGATCGGCGACTGCTGCTGCTCGGGGCACTCACCGCGCAGGGGGCCCCCGACATCGCCGAGATCCAGATCGAGGCGGCGCTGAAGAACGACGAACTCGACGAGCAGCAGCTCCGTGAGATCGCCCTGTTCCTGTGCCACTACGTGGGCTGGCCGCTGGGCTCGAAGCTCGACAACGCAGTGGGCAGCGTGCTGCAGCGACGGAAGGCGGCGGCCCGCTCGTGAGCATCCCCGGCGGGTCCGCACCGGAGCCGGACTGTCCGGAACTCGGGTTCTACGGCCTCGCCGGGCACACCGACGACCCGAGGGCACTGCTCGACGAGATCGCCGTCGCCGAACGCATCGGTCTCGGCTCGGTCTTCCTGTCGGAACGGTTCGACACCAAGGACGCGGCAGCGCTGGCCGGTGCAGTGGCCGCGACGAGCCGCACGCTCGGGATCGGCACCGCCGCGACCAATCCGCACACCCGCCACCCCCTCGTCACGGCGACGATGGCGACCACCCTGCACCGGTTGAGCCGCGGCCGCTACGCCCTCGGACTCGGCCGCGGCTTCGACGTGCTGTTCGATCTCATGGGTCTGCCTCGCGTGACGTCGGCGCGGCTCGAGGACACCGTCGATCTGCTCCGGACGCTGTGGCGCGGTGAAGCGGTCGTCGACCATCACGGCCCGGCCGGCGACTTCCCGTATCTGCGACGCACCGCCGAGGGCGTCGACCGCATCCCGATCCTCATGGTCGCGCTCGGCGAGCGCACGCTCGACCTGGCGGGACGCGTGGCCGATGCCGTCGCCCTGCACACCTTCTTCACCGACGACACGCTCGCGCGCGCCGTGAAGACAGTGCGACGCGCCGCCGAACAGGCCGGCCGCGACCCGCAGTCCGTCCGTATCTGGTCGGTCCTCGCGACCGTCGACGAGTCGATCCCCGAAGATCTCCGGTTGCGGAAACTGACCGGACGGCTCGCGACCTACCTGCAGGGCTACGGTGACGTGCTCGTCCGCACGAACGGCTGGGATCCCCAGGTCCTGCACCGCTTCCGGGACGACGCGCAGGTCCGTTCCCATTCCGGGCCGATCGACGCAGCGCCGGTCGAACTGCTGATGCACATCCGATCGTTGTTGCCCGACGCGTGGCTCGCCGCGAGCGCGACCGGCAGCGCGGCACAGTGCGCGACCCGCATCGCCGACCAGTTCGACGCCGGTGCCGACAGCGTGATCCTGCACGGCGCCACGCCCACCGAGCTCGCTCCGGTCGTCGCCGCGTGGCGGACGATCCGCGACCCCGAACGTTTCGCATCCCTACCCGCCAACCCCGGCCGGAGCGCACCATGACCGATCTGTTGCTGTCGGTGGACGACCTGACTCCCGAACGACTCTCGGCCGTGCTCGGCGGCACAGTACGCACGGTGCAGGTCGAGCGGATCGGAACGGGTCAGATCGCTCTGTGCTACCGGCTCGTCCTGACGGGCGACGACGTGCCGTCCTCACTCGTCGCGAAGCTGCCGTCACCCGATCCCGGGACGCGGAGGATGCTCGCCGGCGCCTATCGCGGGGAGGCACGCTTCTACAGCGACATCGAGCCGTCCGTCGCGGTGCGCACCCCCACCTGCTATCACGTCGCCGTCGGTGAGGACGGGGAGTTCACCCTCCTCCTCGAGGACGCCGCCCCGGCACTGCCCGGCGACCAGCTCGCCGGGTGCACCGTCGACGAGGCGCACGACGCCGTCCGCAATCTCGCCGGACTGCACGGTCCCCGCTGGTGCGCACCCGACCTCCACGAATCGGACTGGCTCACCACGACGGACGTCGAGCAGGCACGGATCCTCGCCGAGCTGTACGGCCCGGCCATCGAGACCTTCGTCGACGGTCTCGGCGAGCTGATCGGCGCGGAGGACCGCGACACGCTCTGGGCCTGCGCCGAGCTCACCGAGGAGTGGGTGCTCGCGCGATCCGACCGGTTCGCGCTGCTGCACGGCGACTACCGACTCGACAACCTCCTGTTCCCACCCGGTGGCGAGAACGGTGTCGTCGCGGTGGACTGGCAGACCCTGACGGTGGGGCTTCCCGCCCGCGACCTCGCGTATTTCGTCGGGACGAGCCTGGCGCCGGCGGTCCGGCGCGAGCACGAGCAGGCCCTGGTCTCGACCTATCATCGCGCGTTGCTGTGCCACGGCGTCGAGGGCTACGGCCTGCAGCAGTGCTGGGACGACTACCGCTTCGCGATGCTGCAAGGACCGCTCGTCGCGGTCTTCGGGTGCGCCTACGGCACGAGGACCGAGCGCGGCGACCGCATGTTCGCGGTGATGGTCGAGCGGTCGTGCACCGCGATCCGCGATCTCGACAGTCTCACCGTCGTGTCCGAGAGCATCGGACGCCGCGACCGGTCGGTAGGGTGACTCGGGATACACCGCATCACGCGAGAAGAACGGAGATCCATCCGATGTCCCGCACCACCCTGCCCCGCGAGGCGATCGAACTCGCCGAGGCGACACCGGGTTTCATGCCCCAGGACGAGGGAACCGCACTGCACGAGGCTGCGGTGCAGTATCTCGGTGACGGCGTCGGCGTCGAGATCGGCACCTACTGCGGCCGCTCGACCGTGTATCTCGGCGCTGCGGCCAAGGCGACCGGCGGCACCATCGTCACCGTCGACCACCACCACGGTTCGGAGGAGCATCAGCCCGGCTGGGAGTACCACGATCCGTCGCTGGTCGACCCGCACACCGGCCGCCTCGACACGGTCGGCGCACTGCGGCACACCCTCGCCGACGGCGACCTCGAATCGCACGTCGTCGCGGTGGTCGGCAATTCCCCTGTGGTGGCGTCGTTCTGGCGCACCCCCGCCTCGTTCGTGTTCATCGACGGCGGACACAGCAGCGAGGCGGCCCGGGCGGACTACGACGGCTGGGCGAGATGGGTGCGCATCGGCGGCGCCCTGATCATCCACGACGTCTTCCCCGACCCGAAGGACGGCGGCCGGCCTCCGTACGAGATCTACTGTCTCGCACTGGAGAGCGGCGAGTTCGTCGAGAAGTCGGTGACGTCCTCGCTGCGGGTTCTCGAACGCACCGCCGGCACGGTCGGATCACGGCCCGGCAGCTGAACTACGGGACGAGCACCGGGCAACGCTCGGTGCAGCGGTCGGCGCCCACCTGGTCGGCGGGTGCCGCCGCATCCCGGAAGATCGCGTTTCCTCCCGTCGTGCGCGAGAGCGCGTCGGCGGCGAGGATCACCGCTGCGCTGGTCCAGGAACTGACCTCCACCGGCCAGCGCTTGCCGTCGGCGTAGACCAGACCGGTCCAGTACGAACCGTCCGGGTCGCGCAGATGCTGCATGGCCGCGAACAATTCGCGGGCACGCCCGGCATAGCCGAGTGCGTCGAGCGCCAGGACCAGTTCGCACGTCTCGGCTCCGGTGACCCACGGACGATGGTCGACGCAACGGATCCCGAGACCGTCGACGACGAAATCCGACCAGCGTTCGCGGATCCGTTCGTGCGCATCGATGCCGCGCACCGCTCCCCCGAGGATCGGGTAGTACCAGTCCATCGAGTACTCGGGCTTGGGCGTGAACGCCTCGGGGTGCCGACGCAGAGCGTGGCCGAGACGGATCAGCGCGACCTCCCATTCGGGTTGCGCCTCACCGATCAGATCGGCGATCCGCAGACCGCACCACAGACTCTGGTGGATACTCGAACAGCCTGTGAGCAGCGCTTCGTCGAACATCCCGCCGTCGCCTCGCGCCCAGGAGATCTGGCCGCCCGGCAACTGCATGTCGACCACGAGGTCGAGCGCTGCGCGCACCGTCGGCCACATGTGCTCGACGAACCCGCGATCGCCCGTCACGAGATGGTGGTGCCATACGCCCACGGCGATGTAGGCCGTGAAATTGCTGTCGGTGTCGTGGTTCGCGACGATGTCGCCGCGGAACTGGATGGGCCACGACCCGTCGGCGCGCTGCGTCCGCCGCGACCACTCGAAGGCGGCGTCCGCCTCTTCGCGTAAACCGATGGCGGTCAATGCCATCGCGGATTCGATGTGATCCCACGGGTCGATGTGCCCACCGGGGAACCACGGGACGGCGCCCGAGGGCTCCTGCATCCGCGCGATGGCCCGGCCCGTCGCCAGGCTCTGTTCCGGCGACAGCACACCCGGCACCGACGGCACCGTCACGCGCGCGGATTCACCGCGCCGCACCGGCGTTTCCCGGCTTCTCGAGGTAGAACACGACACTCTTCCCGATGACGGGATCGAGGATCTTCTCGGCCGTGCGGGTGATCCACGGGGCCTTCATGAGATCCCAGACCAGCAGCCGGTGGTACGCCTTCGTCAGCGGATTGTCGTCGTTGTCGACGCCGACGGCGCACTTGAGCCACCAGTACGGTGCGTGCAGTGCGTGGGCGTGGTCGGTGCCCGAGACCGTGAGACCGGCGGCGGCGAGTTTCGCGGCGAGTTCGTCGGCCTTGTAGATGCGGATGTGCCCGCCCTCCACCTCGTGGTAGGCGTCCGACAGTGCCCAGCAGATCTTCTCCGGCAGCCAGCGCGGCACGGTCACGGCCGCGACACCACCGGGCTTGAGGACCCGGACGAGTTCGGCGATGGCCCGTTCGTCCTCCGGCACGTGCTCGAGCACCTCGGAGATGAGCACGAGATCGAAGGTCGCGTCGTCGTACGGCAGGGCGAGCGCGTCGCCGACCTCGGCCCGGGCCAGCGCACCCTCGGGGACCTCGCCTTCGAGTTCCATCGCGACGAACATGTCGGCGACGGCCTTCATGTCGTCGGCGTTCTGGTCGAAGGCGACGACATCCGCGCCGCGGCGGTACAGCTCGAAGGAGTGGCGCCCCGCGCCGGCCCCGATGTCGAGAGCGCGTATCCCCGGTACGACGCCCAGGCGGTCGAAGTCGACGGTCAGCATCCGTTCTTCCCCTCTCGATGCGCGGCGATCGCCTTGTCGTAGATCGCGGCGGTCTGCGCGGCCACGGCCGCCCAGCTGTAGCGTTCGAGCACCCGGTCGCGGCCCTTCGCGCCGAGACGCCGACGCTCGGCCGGGTCGTCGAACAGGCCCGCGAGCCCCGCTGCGAGCTGTTCGGCGTCGCCCGGAGGCACCAGCAGACCGGCGTCCCCGACGACCTCGGGGATGGCCCCGGCGCGGCTCGCGACGAGCGGTGTTCCGCACGACATCGCCTCGACGGCCGGCAGCGAGAATCCCTCGTACAGCGACGGCACCGCCGCGATCTCGGCGGAGGCGAGCAGGTCGGCGAGTTCGGTGTCGTCGATCCCGGAGACGGTGCGCACGACGTCGCCGATCGCGAGTTCGTCGATGAGCTTCTCGGTGGCGCCGCCCGGGGCGAGCTTCGAGACGAGGACCAGTTCGATCTCGCGTTCGGTGCGCAGCTTCGCGACCGCCTCGAGCAGGGTGGGAACACCCTTGAGCGGGGCGTCGGCGCTCGCGACGCAGACGATCCGACCGGGAACGCGCTCGTCCTTCCGCGGCGCGAACAATTCCGTGTTCACGCCGAGCGGGATCGTGTGGATGCGTTCGGATTCGATCCCGAAGGCGGTGCGGATGTCGTCGGCCGAGTTCTCCGACACCGTGAGCAGCGTGGGAATCTGCCGGGCCACCTTCTCCTGCATGCGCAGGAATCCGTACCAGCGCCGGAGCGTGACCTTACGGCGGAGGGTGGTCGCGGAGGCGAGATCGAGTTCGCGGTCGCGGGTGATCGGATGGTGGATCGTCGCGACGAGGGGAAGGTCCTCGGCGATGCGCAGCAAGCCGGACGCGAGCGACTGGTTGTCGTGCACGACGTCGAAGTCGCCGAGGCGGTCGCGCAGCAGTCGTGCGGCGCGCAGACCGAAGGTGCGCGGTTCGGGGAAACCGGCGGTCCACATGGTGGCGACCTCGAGGACGTCGATCCAGTCGCGGTACTCACCCGGCTTCGGGGTGCGGAACGGATCGTCGTCGCGGTAGAGATCGAGACTGGGCACCTTCGTGAGCGTCACGCCGGGGTCGAGCTCGGGGTACGGCTGCCCGGAGAACACCTCGACGGTGTGTCCCTGGGCGACGAGTTCGCGACTGAGATGGCGAACGTAGACCCCCTGACCCCCACAATGCGGCTTGCTCCGGTACGACAACAGAGCTATGCGCACATTCCACCTCGGGGTTCGCTCGGAGGGCCAGGTCGCTCGGACAGATGTCCACTAGTTGTGTAGGGCACACACTAGAACATGTTTTGTGTCCTCACGATAGCGAGCCGGACCGCACCCGGCGCGGATCGGCGATACGAGTGGGACCACGACGCAGACACCGGCCCGCGAACAGGTGACGACGACGAAGCCCCGGTATCGATGTGATACCGGGGCTTCGCCTGGAGCGACCCTGACGGGACTCGAACCCGCGACCTCCGCCGTGACAGGGCGGCGCGCTAACCAACTGCGCCACAGGGCCATGAGGAACCGGAGTTCCCACAGCTCGACCCACCGCAACCGGTGGGTCGAAGATATGAAATTGATGGTTGTTCGCCGGACAACCGTGGTGGCCAGGGCCGGGATCGAACCGGCGACCTTCCGCTTTTCAGGCGGACGCTCGTACCAACTGAGCTACCTGGCCGGACGGCACCCGAACCGAATGCCGATCGAAACTCTGGAGCGACCCTGACGGGACTCGAACCCGCGACCTCCGCCGTGACAGGGCGGCGCGCTAACCAACTGCGCCACAGGGCCATACATATTCACTTCTCACACCAAGATACTGCACACTTCGACGAGGTCGAAGCGTACCCCCTACGGGATTCGAACCCGCGCTACCGCCTTGAAAGGGCGGCGTCCTAGGCCGCTAGACGAAGGGGGCCCGATCGGATTTCTCCGAACCGCACCCTCAACGGGTTTGGCGTTCCGTTGGGAGCTTGGACAGCTTATGCCACGGCATTCGCGAATCACAAATCAGCAGGTCAAGTCGCTGATTCGTCGTTGTCGGGCCTGCTCGGCCAGCCCTTCTCCCGCCACTGCGCGAGCCACTGCTCCGACGCCATCGCCTCGAGCGGCACCTCCACGCAGGCCTCGAAACGGGCGCGGACGTCGGTCTCCGGCGACGTGAGGTCGGCGAGATAGCGCTGACCGGCGAGCGACGACGCGATGGCCTCGACGAAACGCTGGAGGTCGACATCGGGCCGGAACAGGCCCTTCTCCTGCGCTTCGCGCGCCAGCTGGTAGCCGGCCCGCCCCCACAGGACGCTGCCGCGCAGCCTGACCTCCTCCGCGAACTCGGGTTCGGTGACCAGACGGAACTCCGCGGCGATGACCACGTCGTCGTGCAGAGCCGCACCGAGATCACCGACGAGACCGTGCAGCCGCTCGAAGGGGTCGAGATCGGGGACGTCCATCCACCTGCCGACGATGGCACGGTAGTGCTCGAGTCCTTCGTCGAGTACCGCCCGGGCCAGATCCTCCTTGGACGCGAAGTGGAAGTACATCGCACCCTTGGTGGCGTTCGACTGCTCGAGGATGGCGTTGATCGATGCTGCGGCGAAACCTCGCCGCGCGAATTCGGTGGCTGCCGATCGGACGATCGCAGCCCGCGTACGACGCGCACGCTCCTGTTGACGAGGCATGGGGAAATTCAGCCTTCCACGTTCCTGTGTTCCCCCACGAGACAACTCTAGTCTGCCCCCCACAACCCCGGTTCCAGGCCGTGTTCCACCGGGTGAAATGTGAAATTCCACCCCCGGCACCCGGGTTTCCACAGAACACACCGAGTGGTACGCTTTGTCCGGCTCGGGTGCGGAGCAGGGGGTGGGCACCCGGGCCTCTTTCCATTCGTCACGGTGGCGTCCGCACCGCCGGATGTCCGATATCATCGATCGCGCAGCGTGGCTCACCCTGTGATGTGGTCACCGCACCATGCGGTGTGGTCACTGCGGTGTGGTTACACTGTGCGCCCATGCCCCTATAGCTCAGTTGGTAGAGCTACGGACTTTTAATCCGCAGGTCGTAGGTTCGAGCCCTACTGGGGGCACCGGCAACGCCGGCGTCGTACACGACGCCGGCGTTCGTCGTTCCGGAACGTCCCACGGTCCTTCGTCGGAGTCCGGGTCCTTCGTCAGAGACGGTGGGAGCCGGGCGGGACGTCGTCGGTGTTCCGGCCGAGTTCCTTCTCCGCCTCACGGCGCGCTTCGAGGCGCTCCTGCTCGATCCGGCGCTGATCGAGATCCGTGCGGGCCTGCTTCAGATCACGTCCGCGCTTGCGGTAGCGGGTGAGCGCGACGACGAAGATCACCGCGAACAGAGCGCCGACGATCGCGCCGATCAACGTGGCGCCGCGGAAGCCGGGCGCGTCCACGTCGAGGATCCGCTCCCCCGCGTGCGCACCGTTCCCCGTGCCCAGCACGACCGCCAGGGTCATGAGGTTCGGCAGGGCGACCACCAGCGCGAGCACGCCGAAGGTGATCTGCAGCCCGCGGCTGTACCGCCAGTTGCGGACCTGCCAGATCCACGCGAGCAGCGCGATGGGGATCGCGGTGCACAGGATACCGAAGAGCAGACCCCACAGCACTCCGCGCGCGAAGCCGCCCTCGGCGAGGTTTGCGATCCGCTGCGCCCACCAGCGAGGAACGAACGCCGCCAGGGTGTAGTAGGCGATGACGAGCACGATCAGCGCCACGACCACGGCGATGGTCTTCTTCGCCCACGGCGGCAAGCCTTTCCGCGAACCGGTCTCGTCGACATTCATGTCCGTCATTTCGAACCTTCCTGGCCGATCGGTCCATGTGCACCTGCCGTGCGCATCTCAGCCTACGGACCACCGCATTCGGAGCAGTGCATTCCGGCAGGTCTCTTCGCACTGCGAATTTCACCCGGTGCGGTTGCCCGTCTTTGTATACGGTGAGCCGCAGGGGTAATCGAGTGTTCATCGTCCGGGGAGGAACATGCGCAGTTTCGTGGACCTGGGCCTGTTCCTGGCCGCCGTCGCTCTGGGAATCGGGTCGGTGTTGCCGGTGGTCGGCGGAATACGACCCACCGAGATTCCCCTGTCGGCGCTGCGCGACGGTTTCCCCGAGGGCGATCTCGCCGGTGTCGCGGTCCCGGGTCTGCCGCTGTACGAGTCCCTCGCGGTACCGCTGGTCGTGGCCGCGGTCCTGCTCCTCGCCGCCGCGCTGTTCGACTCGGTGGCCGTCGGCTGGGCCGGGACGCTGATCGGTGTCGCGACGGCCGCGGTGTTCTGGACGCGCCTGTTCCAGACCCACGGCGAGTACGTCGAACTCAATCGCAGTACGACACTGACCAATCAGAACGGGACCGTGCTCCTGCTCAGCGGCACGCTCGTCGCGCTGCTGTGCTGCCTCATCGCGCTGCGCCGTTCGTCGACGAGCGCCGCCTCGCTCGACTGACACCTCCCGCTGCAACGGGCTTCGTCCCGATACTCTCTCGGCACCGGTGGCCGCTTCGGGGCACCCACGAGCCAAGGCAGGAACGATGGCAAGTCTCGACGATCTGATGTCCCGCATTCCCGTCGATCAGGTGGCGCAGCGACTCGGTGTCGACAACGCGACGGCGGAGACGGCCGTCCGCGCCGCACTCCCCACCCTCGTCGGTGGTCTCGACGCCAACGCCCAGAATCCGACCGGGGCGGCCTCGCTGCTCTCCGCGCTGGGCAAGCACTCCGAGTCGAACCTGGCCGAGGGTCAGGTCGACGTCGACGGGATCGACACCGAGGACGGCGACAGGATCGTCTCCAACGTCTTCGGCGACAAGAAGGACCAGGTGATCTCGACCCTCGGTTCCGTGAACGGCGCCGGCGGGAACGATCTGATCGCCAAGGTCCTGCCGATCATCGCCCCCATCGTGCTGTCCTATCTCGCCAAGCAGATCGGCGGCGGGGGAACGGACACCGCGAGCGCCCCGCAGGGTGGAGGTCTCGCCGATCTCCTCGGGGGTCTGCTGAAGAACGCCGGTGGTGGATCGGCCGGCTCCGGCGGTGGGATCGGCGACGTCCTCGGCAGTGTGCTCGGTGGCAACTCGGGTGGTGGACTCGGTGGTCTCCTCGGTGGACTTCTCGGTGGCGGCAAGCGCTGAGAACCGCTGGAACAGCACGTTCCGCTCGTCCGTGTGATACGGCACGAGCGGGACGGTGCTGTCGTCGAGCGGTCCGGACCTGTACCGTGATCCGGGCGAATATGGGGGGCACCGGCGCACCGCGTGCCGCGGCGACGAACGGCCGGGCTCCCTTCCTCCGTAGGCCGGCGGAGTACACGGACACGATGTGAGGGGTAGAAGAGCATGACGCGAGTCCTGACTCAACTGGAGCTGCTGCGAGAGCTGGAGCCTGTGGCCGAAGCGAACCTCAACCGGCATCTCTCGATGGCGAAGGACTGGCATCCCCACGACTACGTGCCGTGGGACGAAGGCCGGAACTTCGCCGCGATGGGCGGTGTCGACTGGGAGCCGGAGCAGTCGAAGCTCGACGAGGTCGCCAAGGCGGCCATGATCACCAACCTGCTCACCGAGGACAATCTGCCCTCCTACCACCGGGAGATCGCAGAAAGCTTCTCGCGCGACGGCGCCTGGGGTACCTGGGTCGGCCGGTGGACTGCGGAGGAGAACCGCCACGGCATCGTCATGCGCGACTACCTGGTCGTCACGCGCGGTGTCGATCCCGTCGCGCTCGAGAACGCCCGCATGGAGCACATGACG
This sequence comes from Rhodococcus sp. C26F, assembly GCF_053345925.1. Lineage (NCBI taxonomy): Bacteria > Bacillati > Actinomycetota > Actinomycetes > Mycobacteriales > Nocardiaceae > Rhodococcus > Rhodococcus sp. C26F. The sequence goes on along the minus strand of NZ_JBKFBA010000012.1, from coordinate 39,006 downwards.
AACGGCTTCGCGTCCCCCAACTCGACGGGCATGCTCCACTCCGTCGCCTACGTGACCTTCCAGGAGCTCGCGACCCGCGTGTCGCACCGCAACACCGGCCGTGCCTGCGACGACTCGATCGCCGACAAGATGCTCCAGCGCATCGCCGCCGACGAGAACCTGCACATGATCTTCTACCGGAACATCTGCGACGCGGCGATCGACATCGCACCGGCTCAGACGCTCGCCGCGATCGTCGAGGTGCTCGAGAACTTCCAGATGCCCGGCGCCGGCATGCCGAACTTCCGTCGCAACGGCGTGCTCATGGCCAAGCACGGCATCTACGACCTGCGTCAGCACCTCGACGACGTCGTGATGCCGGTGCTGCGCAAGTGGAGGATCTTCGAGCGCGATCTCGGCAGCGAGGCGCAGCAGGATCTCGACAAGCTCGGCAACTTCCTCGACGAACTGGGACGTCAGGCGGGGCGGTTCGAGGAGATGCGCGATCGCTCCCTCGCCCGCGAGGCCGCCAAGCGCGAGAAGGTGGGCGCGGACGCCTGAGTCCATATGGGCGCGGACGCCTGAGTCCGTATGCGTGCGGACGCCCGAGTCCGGATGCACACAGCCGCCCGAGTCCGGCGGAGGTTATCCTGTGCCCGGTGCCGTTTTCGGCGCCGGGCACAGTCGTTTCCGCGGCCCATCACTGACGGGCACGCTATTTCTTTGTCACACAACGTTTTCCAGAGGTACCCATGTCTTCCCTCCGTATCGGCCCGCTCGAACTGAACAGCCCGGTCGTGCTGGCGCCGATGGCGGGAGTGACGAACGTCGCATTCCGCACGCTGTGCCGCGAACTCGAACTCGAACGGGCCGGCAGCACGTCGGGCCTGTACGTCTGCGAGATGGTCACCGCCCGCGCCCTCGTCGAGCGGCACCCGGTCACCATGCACATGACGACCTTCGGCCCCACCGAGACGCCGCGGTCGCTGCAGCTCTACACCGTCGATCCCGACACGACCTACGCCGCGGCGAAGATGATCGTCGACGAGAACCTCGCCGACCACATCGACATGAACTTCGGATGCCCGGTCCCGAAGGTGACCCGCAAGGGCGGAGGGTCCGCTCTCCCCTACAAGCGCCGGTTGTTCGGGCAGATCGTCGCGGCCGCCGTCCGCGCGACCGAGGGCACCGACATCCCGGTCACGGTCAAGTTCCGCATCGGGATCGACGACGAACACCACACACATCTCGACGCCGGTCGCATCGCGGCCGCCGAGGGTGCCGCGGCCGTTGCCCTCCACGCCCGGACCGCTGCGCAGCGGTATTCGGGAGCAGCCGACTGGGACGAGATCGCACGGCTGAAGGAACACGTCACCGACGTTCCCGTGCTCGGCAACGGCGACATCTTCGACGCCTCCGACGCCGAGAAGATGATGGCGCAGACCGGTTGCGACGGCGTCGTCGTCGGTCGTGGCTGCCTCGGACGTCCGTGGTTGTTCGCCGAACTGAGCGCCGCGCTCGGCGGTCGCCCGATCCCCACCCCGCCGAATCTCGGTGAGGTGACGCAGATCATGCGGCGGCACGCCGAACTGCTCGCCGACCACCACGGCGAGGACCGCGGTCTGCGCGACATGCGCAAGCACATCGCCTGGTATCTGCGTGGCTTCCCTGCGGGTTCGGAGATCCGCAACGGCCTCGCCCGCGTGTCGACGCTCGCCGAACTCGACGACCTGCTGGGCAAACTCGACCACGACGTACCCTTCCCCGCCGATGCCGAAGGCCCGCGGGGACGTCAGGGCTCCCCGAGCAGCGTCGCTCTGCCCGACGGCTGGCTCGACGATCCCGAGGACACCTGCGTGCCCGAGGGCGCCGACATGATGCACTCGGGCGGGTAACCCGTCCCGGCACGTAGTCCCGGACGACAGACGGATCGACCGGTGGATGTCGTGCGACACAGCCGCGTCACCGTCACATGAAACAGACGATCAGTATCATTGCGGAGTCCTCGCGACGGTCGCCGGTGAGCGATCACGTGGACGACGACGGATGACGAGGCGGTGCGACCGCGGAAAGAGCAGGTATCGGTGGACGAGGAGCACGAGACAGGATCCCCGGATCCTCGCGCTCCCTGGGAACGGCCGATAGCCGACAGCAGCTACCGCGAATCCCGCTCGTCCCGCCGCAGCCGCTCGGGTGGGGTGCACCGCTCCGACGACACCGATCCCGATTCGCGTCGCCACGAGAGTGCACGCAACCGCCGGGCCGCGGACTCGGACGATCCGGAGCAGCTCACGGTCGCCGAACTGCTCGACAAGATGGGACGACGATCCGATCCGTCCCCCCGGTCGGATCCGCCCACCGATCCACCCCCTGCCGATCCGCCGCACACGTCCACCTCGTCGTTGCCCCCGGCCCGTCCCCGCGACCCGGAATCCGCCCGGCACGTCGCGGCCGAGGACGATGCCGGTCGAGCGGAACTCCCGCGCAGGACGCCGCCTCCGGCTGCGCCGCCGACTCCGTCGGGACCTCCCAGCCCTCCGGTGCCGCCGGCTTCTTCGGGACCGCCGACCACGGTCGTCCCCCCGGTGCAGCCCGGTGCTCCCCGGGTGCCCCCGGGACCGTCCCGGCCCCGGCCGCCGGAGAAGCCCGTCCCGCCGCGCACCCAGGCTCCCGATCGGATGGCGGGCCCCCCGTCCGCTCCGCCCCCGGTACCGACTCCCCCGGCCTCGGCGCCGCCCCCGCGAGCAGTGCCTCCCGCGGACTCGCGCCCGGTGCCTCCCGCCGGGCCGCCGCAGACCGTCGGACCGTCGCAGACGCCGCCCCCTCGACAGCAACCGCCGATCGCGGACGAACAGCCGACCGTCAAGATCGATGCCGTGTCCCCCGAGGGCGCTGCGTCGCCCGCCGAGGACGAGAACGACGACCGGACGACGGACGAGAAGGCGCACGGCTCCGCTCGGCCCCGCACGGTGGGCAACGCGACTCTCGGCCGGCTCGCGCAGAGCAAACAGCGCAAGCGGAAGCGTCTGAGGTTCGCGGCGAGAGCGGCGGTGGCGTTCGTCTCGGTCCTCGCGCTCCTCGGTAACGGTGCGGTGTGGGGATACGTCCGGTCCACGGAGGCCGGCTTCTCCCAGATCGCCGCGCTGGACACCGAGTCGGAGGACATCGTCGACCCTGTCGGTCAGACCGGCGACGAGACCTATCTGATCATCGGCACCGACACCCGCGCCGGTGCGAGCGGTGAGATAGGCGCCGGGACGGTCGACGACGCCGAGGGCGCTCGTGCCGACACCGTCATCCTCGTCAACATCCCCGCCGATCGCAGCCGCGTGGTCGCGGTGTCGTTCCCCCGCGATCTGGACGTCGATCGACCGGTCTGTCGCGGATGGGACAGCGCGACCGGCGAATACGATTCCGAGCTCTATCCGGCCGCCGAAGGCGACAAGCTCAACGCGACCTACGCCCTCGGCGGACCGAAGTGCCTGGTCAAGGTGATCCAGAAGATGTCCGGATTGAAGATCGGCCATTTCGTGGGCATCGACTTCGCCGGCTTCGAATCGATGGTCGACGAGATCGGCGGCGTCGAGGTGTGCACCTCCATACCGTTGTACGACAACGAACTCGGTCCCCTGATCGAGACTCCCGGCACCCACACGCTCGACGGCAAACGGGCACTCGACTACGTCCGCGCCCGCAAGATCGACCAGGAGGGCAACAGCGACTACGGCCGGATCAGCCGGCAGCAGAAGTTCCTGTCGTCGCTGCTGCGCTCGACGTTGTCGAACAAGGTGCTGTTCGATCCCGGGAAGCTCAACGGCTTCATCAGCGCCTTCACCCGCGCGACCTTCGTCGAGAACGTCAACGCCGAGTCGCTCGTCAAACTCGGGCGTTCGATGCAGAACGTCGAGGCGGGTGCGGTGTCCTTCCTGACCATCCCCACGGCCGGTACCAACGACTGGGGCAACGAGATCCCGCGCACGGACGACATCAAGGCGATCTTCACCGCGATCATCGACGATCTCCCTCTGCCGGGTGAGAAGCGGGAGGAGGACCCGACGGAGGTCGCGGCCGCTCCCCCGGCCGAACCGCTGCCCGCGCAGCTCGCTGTCGATCCGTCGACGGTGTCGGTGCAGGTCTCGAACGCGTCGGGTCTGTCCGGGCTGGCGGCCGGCACCGCCGAGGAGGTCGCCGCCTACGGCTTCCCGGTCTACTCGATCGGTAACTATGCCTCCGGGACGAGCAAGCAGACCGTGATCCGCTTCAGCGAAGGACAGGAGACCGACGCTGCGACGGTGGCCTCGGCCTTCCCCGGTGCGGTGCTGCAGGAGGCTCCGCCCTCGGCCCAGCTGGGCAGCATCGTGGAGATCGTCCTGGGTACCAGCTTCGACGGCACCATCGTCGCTCCCACCCCCGCGGGCACGCCGCTCGCCCCGATGCAGATCCAGACCCGGTCGGAGTCGTCGGTCGAGCTCCCCGCCGATCTCGCAATCACCAACGCCGCCGACGATCTGTGCACGTAGACACCACTGTTCGGCCGTCGACGTTCACCTCTGGTTCATCCGATGCTCGCCGTTCGGACCGCTCGAGGTCGTAGGCTGTGCCATTATGCGCGTCGTCTACAACGAACAGATGGGCGAACTCGGCGATCTCCTCGGGGAGATGGCCGGGCTCGCCGGGACCGCGATGGAGCGGTCCACCAGAGCTCTTCTCGAAGCCGATCTCGCTCTCGCCGAGCAGGTGATCGACGAGCACGAGAAGATCACCGAACTCGGCGCGATCTGCGAGGAGAAGGCGTTCCAGCTGCTCGCCCTGCAGGGTCCGGTCGCCGGCGATCTGCGTGCCGTCGTCAGCGGCATCCAGATCGTGGCCGACATCGACCGCATGGGTGCGCTCGCACTGCACATCGCGAAGGCGACCCGCCGACGTCATCCCAAGCACGTGCTCCCCGACGAGGTGAAGGGCTACTTCGCCGAGATGGGACGGATCGCGGTCGCCCTCGGTGCCGCCACACGGGAGATTCTCGAGACCCGTGATCCCGCCCGGGCCGCCCGCCTCCACCACGAGGACGAGGCGATGGACGATCTGCACCGACACCTGTTCACCGTGCTCATGGACCGCGAATGGGAGCACGGCGTCGCAGCCGCCGTCGACGTCACCCTGCTCGGCCGCTTCTACGAGCGGTTCGCCGATCACGCCGTCGAGGTGGGCCGCCGCGTCATCTTCCTCGTGACCGGCAAGCTCCCCACCGAGGAGGAGATCCGTCAGCTCGTGGAGAAGGTGGACAGTCTGACCGTCTACCCGGAGCACCACCGAGCGCAGAACCACTGAGCGCGGAAGCACACGAACGACGAGACC
>NZ_JBKFBA010000012.1:0-33649 GCF_053345925.1 Rhodococcus sp. C26F | reverse complement strand
TGGCGGCTCAGCCGAAGCGGCCGGAGATGTAGTCCTCGGTGGCCTTCTTGCTCGGGTTCGAGAAGATCTTCTCGGTGTCGTCGATCTCCACCAGTCCACCCGGGCGTCCGGTCGCCTCGAGATTGAAGAAGGCCGTCTGGTCGCTCACACGCGCAGCCTGCTGCATGTTGTGCGTGACGATGACGATGGTGAAGTCCTTCTTCAGCTCGCCGATCAGGTCCTCGATGGCCAGCGTCGAGATGGGGTCGAGGGCCGAGCACGGCTCGTCCATGAGCAGCACGTCGGGCTGGACCGCGATGGCGCGGGCGATGCACAGACGCTGCTGCTGACCGCCGGACAGGCCGCCGCCCGGCTTGTCGAGGCGGTCCTTGACCTCGTTCCACAGGTTCGCGCCGCGCAGTGACTTCTCGGCGACCTCGTCGAGTGTCTTCTTGTCGCGCACGCCCTGCAGCTTGAGACCGGCCACGACGTTGTCGCGGATCGACATCGTGGGGAACGGGTTGGGCCGCTGGAAGACCATGCCGATGGTCTTGCGGACACCGACCGGATCGACGTTCGGATCGTAGATGTCCTCGCCGTCGAGCAGGATGGATCCCTCGACACGGGCGCCGGGCGTCACCTCGTGCATGCGGTTGATCGACCGGAGCACGGTGGACTTGCCGCAACCGGACGGGCCGATGAAGGCGGTGACGTTCCGCGGCGGCACGGACAGCGTCACGTCGGCCACGGCGTGGAACTTGCCGTAGTAGATGTTGACGTCCTTGAGATCCAGACGCTTGGCCATTACCGGCTCCCTACTGGTGTATCGATGTGAGAAGAGGTCTGTGGGTTACTTCTTGCCGACCTGCGAGTACCGGCTGATCAACTTGGCCGCGATGTTGAGGACCGCGATGACCAGGATCAGGGTGAGCGCGGCGCCCCAGATGCGCTGCGAACCGGCGTCGGTCGGGTTGTTCATCTCGGCGACCATGACACCCGGGAGGGTGCCTTGCTCACCGCCGAACAGGTCGAAATTGATGAAGGGCGCGTAGCCGACGAGGATCAGCAGCGGCGCCGTCTCGCCCATGACGCGGGCCAGGGCGAGCATGATGCCGGTGATGATGCCGGCGAGCGAGGTGGGCAGCACGATGCGCGCGATGGTCTTCCACTTGGGGACACCGAGGGCGTAGGACGCTTCGCGCAGGTCCTGCGGGACGATGCGCAGCATCTCCTCGGTGCTGCGCACGACCACCGGCACCATGAGCAGAACGAGCGCGAGCGACACCGCGAAGCCCGACTTGGGCATCCCGAAGGTCGACACCCACAGCGCGTAGATGAACAGTGCTGCGACGATCGACGGGACACCGCTGAGGATGTCGACCATGAACGTCGTGATCCGGCCGAGCCGCGACCGGCCGGCGTACTCGACGAGGTAGATCGCGACGAAGACGCCGAGCGGGATCGAGATGATCGCGCAGACGAGTCCCTGCAGGAGGGTGCCGACGAGGGCGTGGTAGATGCCGCCGCCCATCGACGAGGACGTCAGTCCGCTCAGCGAGTGTGTGAACCAGGTCGGCGAGATCAGGGCCGGCAGGCCCTTGGCGACGACGGTGAACAGCACCCAGACCAGGGGGATCAACGCGACGACGACCGACAGCGTGACGAGCACGGTGGCTGCGGTGTCCTTGACGCGGCGACGTCCGCTGACCCGCTGGAAGGCCGGGGGCTTGACCGGCGAGGAGAGCGCGGTGGTCGACGTGGTGGTGGTCGACATGGGTCAGTCCTTCTTTCCTGCGACGATCATGCGCGCGGCGGCGTTGACCACGAAGGTGAGCACGAAGAGCACGAGACCGGCGGCGATGTAGGCGCCCGCCTGGATGTCGTTGTTGAACTCGGCGTATCCGAGCGCGATCTTGGATGCGATCGTCGCGCCGCCGTCGAACAGCGACCAGGAGAACGCCTGCGAGGTGGTGCGCAGGATGAGGTACAGCGCCATCGTCTCGCCGAGCGCGCGGCCGAGACCGAGCATCGAACCGCTGATGTAGCCGGACTTGCCGAACGGGATGACGGTGGTCCGCACGACCTCCCAGCGGGTCGCGCCGAGTGCGAGCGCGCCCTCGATGTGGGCCGTCGGCGTCTGCACGAACACCTCGCGGCTCACCGCGGCGATGGTCGGCAGGATCATCACGGCGAGGACGATGCCGGCGGTGAAGATCGTTCCGCCGCCCACGATGGACCCGCTGCCGGTGGCGAAGAGCGGGAACCAGGCGAGGGTGGTGTTGAGCCATTCCGCGACGGGGCGCAGGAACGGGGCGAGGACGAGCATGCCCCACAGGCCGTAGACGATCGACGGGACCGCGGCGAGCAGGTCGATGACATACGCCAGCGGTTTCCGGAGCCGGTCGGGGCAGTACGAGGTGAGGAAGATCGCGATGCCCAGCGCGACGGGCATGGCGAGGAACAGCGCGAAGAAGGAGACGAGCACCGTCACCTGGAACAGGTCGAGGACACCGAACGCCATGTCGGTGATGTCCTGCGTGATCCAGTCACGGCTGGTGAGGAAGTTGACCTGGTTGCGCTGCAGCGCCGGGACGGCACGCCAGACGAGGAAGACTGCGATCGCGCCGATGATCACGGAGATCAGGACGGCGGAGCCGGAGGCGAGCGAGCCGAAGATTCTGTCTCCCGGCCGCACGACTGTCTTGCGTGCCCTGTCCGGGGATGGGGGTGGGGTGCTGATCGTGTCCTCCGTGATGCCGGTTGCACCGCCCGTTCCTGAGCGGGTCGGTTCGTCGGTCGCGATGGAGACCGACGTGTTGTGCGCGTCACTCATGTGCGCTCGCAATCCTTCTCAGCGTATTCGTCAGGAACGGGCGGGTCGATGATCCCTCGGTCACTCACCGGACCGAGGGATCGGCGGGTCATCCGGCGGCGATGGCGTCGATCGACTCGGTGAGGCGGGTCTTGAAGGCGTCGGGCAGCGGGACGTAGCCCTGCTCGGACAGGCCTTCCTGGCCCTCGTTGGCGGCGGAGATCAGGAACGACTTGACGGCCGCGGCGGTGTCGGCGTCGTAGCCGGCCGAGCACACGATCTCGTAGGTGGCCAGCACCAGCGGGTAGGCACCCTCTTCGGAGCTGCCGAAGATCGACGACAGGTCGAGCGTGAGGTCGCCCTCGGAGGCCGGGACGAACTCGGCGCCCTCGATGGCCTTGCCGGCGGTCTCTTCGGTCAGCTCGACGGGTCCGGAGCCGTTGTCGATCTGCGCGATGCTCAGACCGTTCTGGTCGGCGAAGGACTTCTCGACGTAGGTGATGGAGTTCGGCGAACCGGAGACGGCCTGCGCGACACCCGCAGAACCCTTCGCGCCCTCACCGACACCGCCGGTGAAGTCCGAACCGGCACCCGAGGTCCATGCGCCGTTCGACGCGGTCTCGAGGTACTGCTGGAAGTTGTCGGTGGTGCCCGACGAGTCCGAGCGCACGATCGGGGTGATGTTCGCGTCGGGCAGCTCGGCGCCCTCGTTGAGCGCGGCGATGGCCGGGTCGTTCCACTTGGTGATCGAGCCGTTGAAGATCTTCGCGGCCGTCTCGGCGTTCAGCACGAGCTCGTCGACACCCTCGACGTTGTAGGCCAGTGCGACCGGGCCGAAGACCAGCGGCAGGTTCCATGCGGGATTGCCGGCGCAACGCTCGGCGGCCTGTGCCGCCTGCTCGTCCTTGATGGCCGAGTCCGAGCCGGCGAAATCGATCTGGTTCGCGATGAACTGCGTGCGGCCGTCACCGGAGCCGGTGGGGTTGTACGCGACGTTGACGTTCGTGCCCTTCTCGGAGCACACCGCGATGTAGGTGGAGACGAACTGGTCCATCGCGTTCTTCTGGGCCGACGAGCCGGCACCCGAGAGGTTGGACTTGCCGTCGCAGGCTGCAGCGGACGCGGACGCATCGACGTCGACCGACCCGGCATTGTTGTCGGTACCGCACGCGGCGAGCGTGAGGGCTCCAGCGGCCACAACACCGAGCAGGGCGCCATTGCGCTTGAGGTTCACCTGTTCTCCTCCGGAAGTAACTTCACACGACCGCGGCGCCGAGTGGCGGCGGCATCGAGGCGCGGGCGACGCCGGCGCCGGGTCTGCGGCACTCGACCCGCTAGTGAAGTTAGGAGGAGACGGTGGACACTCGGACGACCGAAGGTTAACGCCGGATGAACACGCCGGATACACCTGGCGATGGTGTTGCGACCATCACTCGAATCCTGACCGCGATCGGCGTGTCGGGTGGCAGAGTCCACCCTTCACGCCGTTCGTCCACCCGATCGGAGAGGGTCACGCCCGGGCGTAGGCGACGTCCACGTGGAACCGCTCGAAGCCGAGTTTGCCGTAGGTGTTCAGCGCCGCGGTGTTGTCGCCCTCGACGTAGAGCAGGACACCGGGCAGACCCCGATCGCGGAGATAGTGCAGGCCCGCGAGGGTGAGCAGGCGACCGAGCCCTCTGCCCTGCGCGGACGAGTCGATACCCACGACGTAGACCTCGCCGAGCTGCGGGTCGGACGCCGTGGCCGGGTGCACCTTGGTCCAGTGAAATCCGAGCAGCTTGTCGGGCTCGGCGGGATCGAACACGAGGAACAGGCCTTCGGGATCGAACCAGGACTCGCGTCGGCGTTCCTCCACGTCGGCGGCCGTCCAACGCCCCTGCTCGGGATGCCACTCGAAGGCCGCCGCGTTGACGCGGAGCAGTTCGGCGTCGTCCTGCGGGCCGCCGTAGGTGCGCAGCAGCACCGAGTCGGGCACCTCGAGGGCGGGAAGATCGTCCTGCTCGAGGGATCGACGCAACTGCAGGAGTTCGCGGACACCGGTCAGACCGAGACGGCGCGCCACCGCCTGCGCGGCGGGCAGGTCGCCGTGTGCCCACACGCGGGTGCCGTCGCCGCCCTCGGTGAGTGCACGTTCGACGAGTTCGCGGCCGAGTCCGTGCCCGCGCCGCGACGGGTCGACGACGACTTCGGCCATCGCTGGATGACCGTCCTGAGCAGGCACGACGTTCGCGTAACCCGCGACCTCACCGCCGTCTCCGAGCGCGACGAGATGCCGGGCCGCACCGTCGCGGCCGAGGGAGTGCACCGCCTGTTCGGAGATCGGCGCGGTGCCGTCGGTCTGCGTCGCCCGCGACAACACGGCGCGTACGGCTTCGGCGTGGTCGGTGGACGGGTGGTCGACGAATTCCGTATCGGTGCTCACGGAACGAATTGTGCCCCGGACTCCCCTGCGCCCGAGTCACCCGCGCCGGATTCCTCCGCACGGGGGTCGTCGAGAAGCGTGTCGTCCACATCGTCGTCGTCGACATCGGGAGTGGCATTGCCACCCTTGCCGACGCGGTTGGATGGACGCACCGCCTTGTAGCCGACGTTGCGGACCGTTCCGATCAGCGCTTCGTGCTCGGGGCCGAGCTTCGCGCGCAGACGTCGGACGTGGACGTCGACGGTGCGGGTACCACCGAAGAAGTCGTAACCCCAGACCTCCTGCAGCAGCTGGGCGCGGGTGAACACCCGGCCCGCGTGCTGGGCGAGGTACTTGAGGAGTTCGAACTCCTTGTAGGTGAGGTCGAGGGGACGTCCGCGCAGGCGGGCGGTGTAGGTGCCCTCGTCGATCGTGAGTTCACCGAGGGTGATCTTGCCGGTGTTCTCCGGCCCCACCGCGACACCCGAGCGACCCATGAGCAGTCGCAGGCGAGCGTCGAGCTCGGCCGGCCCGGTGGTGGACAGCAGGATGTCGTCGAGTCCCCATTCGGGATTGACGGCCACGAGTCCGCCCTCGGTGAGCACGGCGACGACGGGCACTGCCGACCCGGTGCTGCCGAGCAACCGGCACAGTCCTCGCGCGGCCGCGAGATCGGAGCGGGCATCGACGATGGCGATATCCGCCGAACCTGCCTCGAGCAGCGACGATACTTCTGTAGGAGCCGGCCTGACCGAATGCGGGAGCAGCGCCAGGGACGGCAGGACCGCATCCGGATTCGGGTCGGAGGTCAGAAGGAGCAGCTCCACCGGGCCTCCAGTTCTTCGCGCGACCAGCGCGGATAGGGGTCGTAAACGTCGTGCAACAGAGTAACGCCCCGATTGTTACCGCTATGTAAGCACGAGAATTCCGTGGACGGCCTCGGAGCGGACGGGCGCGGTCCGGTGCCCGGTGCGTCCGACACAATGGTGGGCGTGCGCAAACTGATCTTCGGTCTCGTAGTCCTGCTCGGACTCGCGGTCCTCGCCGACTTCGGCGCGGCGGCGTGGTCGGAATACCGCGTCTCGCGTGCGCTGCGGGAAGGTGGCGTTCTCGAGTCCGATCCGGCGGTGACCATCCACGGCTTCCCCTTCCTCCTCCAGGCCCGCGACGGTCACTACGAGAACGTCGAGATCGTGGCCGACAACGTCCACACCGATCTGCTCGGGGACATCACGGTCGAGGCCAATCTGATCGGTGCGCACGCCGAGGCCGGTGAGCTGCTCGACGGGTCGATCCGGTCGGTGCCCGTCGACCTGCTGTACGGCCGCGTCATGCTCGACGCCACCGAGCTCGGACAGCTCTACGGCATCCCCGACCTGCAGGTTTCCGCTCCCCCGGCAAGCAAGTCCGATGGCACGGGTGGGTCCGGCGGCTCCGGGCCCACCACCGCCGGCGGGGTCGTCCTCACCGGAACGGTGCCCGTCGGACCGGTGGAGGCGACGGTCAGCGTCCAGGCCGATCTGGTGCTCGACGGCGACCGCGTCCACGTCGTCGCGTCGGATCTCTACTTCGGTCCCGAGGGACGCGCCGACTTCTCGGTTCCCGACGTCCTGAAGCCGGCGGTGCTCGGACTGTTCACGACGACGATCGAGCCGCAGAATCTGCCGTTCGGCGTCCGGCCCACCTTCGTCGAGGCGCGGGGCTCCCGGATCGTCATCGAGGGCGAGGCCCGCGACGTCGTCATCGATCTGCAGGAAGTGCAGACGCCCGCATGATCGCAGTGATCGTCCTCATCGTCGTGATAGTCGCCACACTCGCGGTGGGCACGGCCCTGCGCACCCGTTCCGGCAAGTTCCGCACCACCGGCGTCGACGCCTCGGCGGGCACCCACGAACCCGATCCCGCACTGGCCGCGGCGGGCGTCGGGGACGGCGTACCGGTGGTCCTGCACTTCTCCGCACCCTGGTGCGGACCGTGCGCGGCGGTGCGACGCGTCGTCGTGCAGGTTCTCGACCGCGAGCCCGGTCGGGCACGCGAGGTCGAGCTGGATCTCGACGAAAATCCCGTGCCGGCACGGAAACTCGGAGTCCTGTCGCTGCCCACCACCTTCATCTTCGACGGTGACGGGCGCGAGCGGTTCCGCGCGTCCGGTGTTCCGTCCGCCGACGACCTGCGCACAGCCCTGTCGTCGTTGTGATCCCGGGGGTCCACCACCGAGGTGACGTGCGTTAAACTCCCTCGCGTGCAGAACCGCCACGAGCTGATGCTCACCCGACGCCGCGCAGTCGATCTGTGCCGCCTCGGTGGCTGTTGTTGTCCCTGCTGAACGTATCGGCGGGCTCGTCCCGACTCCTGCGGCAGATCGATGCCGCTCCACCGATGCGTCGCCCCGCGGTCGTATGAACACCCTCCGCCCAGCGAATCAGAATCCAGCAGGAGATTCCCCATGTCCGTATCCACTCCCGGCACGCCCGGCCGGCAGGTCGACGTCCGTGGCCCGCGTTTCGCGGCGTGGATCACCACCGGCGTCCTCGTCCTCGCCCTGGTCGTCGCCACCTTCTCTCCCGTCGCAGCGGCCGTGATCCTGGCCCTGCAGACGATCGTGTTCGCTCTCGGAGCGGCACTCGGCCCGCGACGCAGCCCGTACGGTGCGCTGTTCGCGAGGCTCGTCGCTCCCCGTCTCGGTGCTCCGATCGAGACCGAGCCGGTGGAGCCGCTGCGGTTCGCGCAGCTCGTCGGATTCGTCTTCGCCCTCGTCGGAACGGTCGCGTTCTTCGCCGGCGCGATCGTCGTGGGCTCGGTGGCCGCAGGCTTCGCGTTGTTCGCGGCGCTGCTCAACGCCGCCTTCGGCGTGTGTCTCGGCTGCCGGATCCACCCGCTGGTCGCCCGAATGCGTCGCGTGCCCGCCTGACCGGCGGTCATCGAACTCGACCTCCCACCCCTCCACTGGCACGGACCCTCGCACGGGTTCCGGTCACGGAAACCTCCCGGATTCCCTCACCGAAAGGAACACCCATGGCTCGCTCCGACGTCCTGGTCTCCGCCGACTGGGCAGAGCAGAACCTCACTGCGTCGAAGACCGTCTTCGTCGAGGTCGACGAGGACACCTCCGCCTACGACGGTGGCCACATCGAAGGTGCCGTCAAGCTCGACTGGCGCAAGGACCTGCAGGACGCCGTCCGCCGCGACTTCCTGAACCGTGAGCAGTTCTCCGAGCTCCTCTCGCGCAAGGGCATCGCCAACGACGACACGGTCGTGCTCTACGGCGGCAACAACAACTGGTTCGCCGCCTACGCCTACTGGTACTTCAAGCTCTACGGCCACCAGGACGTCAAGCTCATCGACGGCGGCCGCAAGAAGTGGGAGCTCGACGGCCGTCCGCTGTCGAAGGACGAGGTCACCCGCCCGGCAACCGAGTACAAGGCCGCCGAGCCGGACTACTCCATCCGCGCCTTCCGCGACGAGGTCATCGACTCGATCGGCACCAAGAACATCGTCGACGTGCGTTCGCCCGACGAGTTCTCCGGCAAGATCCTCGCTCCGGCGCACCTGCCGCAGGAGCAGGCGCAGCAGCGCGGCCACGTCCCCGGCGCCATCAACATCCCGTGGAGCACCACCGCCAACGAGGACGGCACCTTCAAGTCCGACGAGGACCTCGAGAAGCTGTACGCCGAGAAGGGCTTCGACGACAGCAAGGAGACCATCGCCTACTGCCGTATCGGTGAGCGCTCGAGCCACACCTGGTTCGTGCTCCAGGAGATCCTCGGCAAGAAGAACGTCAAGAACTACGACGGCAGCTGGGTCGAGTACGGCTCGCTCGTCGGTGCACCCATCGAACTGGAGGTCAACTGATCATGTGCGGAGCCCCTGTCCAGACCCAGACCCTGCCCGCCGGCGTCGACACCGAGAAGGAGACGGTCATCACCGGCCGCGTCCTGAACGCCGACGGTGAGCCCGTGGGCGGCGCGTTCGTGCGCCTGCTCGACGGCACCGACGAGTTCACCGCCGAGGTCGTCGCCTCGGCGACCGGCGACTTCCGTTTCTTCGCCGCCCCCGGCGACTGGAAGATCCGCGCCCTGTCGAGCTCCGGCAACGGCACCTCCACCGTGAGCCCCACCGCTCCCGGTGTGCACAACGTGGACGTGACGGTCGCCAAGTAATCCGGCCGGAACACCTCGTCGAAGGGCTCTGCTCCACCAGGAGCGGAGCCCTTCGTCGTACCGGAAAAGGGGTTGTCTAGAATGACCGCGTGGTCATCTTCTTCGAAATCCTGCTGGTCGCCGCGGCGCTCCTCATCACCTGGTTCGCGCTGTACACCATCTACCGCGTGGTCTCCGACGGATCGTGACGAACGACGGATCGGACGCCCCGCGGCGTAGCGGCGACGAGGCGATCGCCCGGGCCGCCGAGCGCGCTCGCGTCACCGCCGAGTTGAACATCCCCGTCCTGTCCGGGCTGCCGGGCGCCGAGGACACCGCGAACCTGCGGCTCGGCCCCGACCTGAGCCCTGCCCTGCTCGCCGTCCTCCCGATGGTCGGTGTGTGGCGCGGCGAGGGCGAGGCCAACGATCCCGAGACCGGCGACTATCCGTTCGGTCAGCAGATCACCGTCGCGCACAACGGCGGCCCGTATCTGATGTGGGAGTCGCGCACGTGGCGTCTCGACGACGCGGGTGCCTACGTGGGTGAGGATCGGCGCGAGAGCGGCTTCTGGCGCGTGTCCGGAACAGGTGCGCCCGACAGCGACGATCCCGAGACGCTCGAACTACTGCTGACGCACAGCTCCGGCGTCGTCGAGCTGTACTACGGCACCGCGCTCACCCAGTCCTCCTGGGAACTCGCGACCGACGTCGTGATCCGCACCAAGTCCGGTGAGGTCGTCGGCGGCGCCAAGCGGCTCTACGGCATCGTCGACGGTGGCGACCTCGCCTACGTCGAGGAGCGCGTCACCGCCGACGGCGAGCTGAAGCCCCGAATGTCCGCCCGCCTGTCGCGCCACATCGGCTGACCGGGCCTCTTCCTTCCGAGACTCGAACGGTCCGGGCCTGTTCCCCAGTGAGGGAACAGGCCCGGACCGCTTTTCTCTCAGTCCTCTTCGACGACCGTCGTGCCGGTGGAGCCCTTGTTCTCGGCACGCGCGCCGTTGCCTCGTACACCGAGCGCCTCGGGTTCGCCGGCATGGACCCGGTGGACTCCGGCGTCCTCGGCATCCTCGGCTGCGTTCTCGCCGTCCTCGCACTCGTCCGGGATGGCCCGCGTGTGGATGACGACCTCGGGTGCCGGTAGTTCCTGAGCAGCCTCGAGTTCCTCGGCCGACCGCACCTCGGGCCACTGACGGGTGATCGGCTCCGGCCGCTCGCCCAGGTCCTCGCGGATACCGCGCACCAGGCTGTACATCATGATGAAGCCCATCACGAAGAACGGCAGACCCACCACGGTGATGACCTGTTGCAGGGCGTCGAACCCGTCCTTACCGGTCGCGACGAGCATGGTCGCTGCGACCAGGCCCATGAGCACCGCCCAGAACAAGCGCTGGTGGATGGGCGCCTTCCCCTCGTGACCGGCCGCCATCATGTCGAGCACCATCGCGGTCGAGTCCACCGAGGTGACGAAGAAGATCACCACCAGGATGATCGCGATACCGGACACCAGGCCGGTGAGCGGGAAGTTGCCGAGGAACTCGAACAACGCGCCCGGGATGTCGCCGTCGTCCACGACACGCTCGACGAGACCACCCCCACCCTCGAGTTCGATGTGGAACGAACCCATCCCGAAGATGCTGAACCAGATCACCGAGAACAGCACGGGCAGGCCGAGGACACCACCGACGAACTCGCGGATCGTCCGGCCTCGCGAGATGCGGGCGATGAAGATGCCGACGAAGGGCGACCACGTGATGGTCCACGCCCAGTAGAAGACCGTCCAGGTGTTCTGCCAGCCGGAGTCGGCGAAGGTGTCGTTCCAGAACGCCAGGCGCGGCAGGGCCTCGGCATAGATACCGGCCGACTCGATCATGCCCTTGAGCAGGAACAGGCTCGGTCCGGTGACGAGCACGAAGACCAGCAACATCACGGCCATGCCGATGTTGATGTTCGACAGGCGCTTGATGCCCTTGTCGAGACCGAGAGCGACCGAGATGCCGGCCATCACCGTCACGATCGCGATGAGGGCGATCTGGACGATCCCGGATTCCTGGATGTCGAACAGCTGCGCGAGACCGGCGTTGATCTGCAGGGTGCCCAACCCGACCGAGGTCGCGACACCGAAAATCGTGCCGATGATCGCGACGACGTCGATGGTCTTGCCGATCGGGCCGTAGATGCGACCCCCGAGCAGGGGCGCGAAGATCGAGCTGACGCGCGGCGGCAGATGCCGCTTGTAGATGAAGTAACCGAAGCCCAGGCCGGGCAGGGCGAAGATCGTCCAGGTGTGCAGTCCGAAGTGGTATAGCGCGAAGCCCATGGCCTCTTCCGCTGCCTCCACGGACTGCGGCTCGACATCCTGCATCGGCGGGTTCGCGAAGTGGGAGATCGGCTCGGCGACGCCCCAGAACATGAGGATCGTGCCGATACCGGCGGCGAACAACATGGCGAACCACGCCAGGGTCGAGTGCTCGGGCCGTTCGTCGTCGCCGCCGAGCCGGACCCGGCCGTAATGGGTGAAGGCAATTCCGACGAGGAAGAGCAGGAAGGTCGTGACGCCGAGGACGTAGAACCATCCGAGGTTCGTCATGATCCAGTTGGACGCGGTACTGAAGATCGAATCGACGCCGTCGGTGAACAGGATCGTCACGACGACGAAGAGCAGTGCGATGAACGCGGACGAGAAGAAAACCCCCGGTGACGTGCGCAATCTTAACGAATCGTGAGCTTTTTGGAGTATCGGCACCAAACCGGTGTACCCAAAACGGACAAAGTTGCACACCCGAAATGTCGACCTCGCCCGAAACGCGAACAGCCCCCGAGCTGCACCGCCGCACGGATCGCTCCGTGGACCGGCGGTCCCGATCGGACGGATCGGGAGCTCGGGGGCCGGGTGACTACCTGGGATTCGCCAGCCGCGCGCGGTCGGTGAATTCCGTCGTCTCGAGCAGCTAGCGGGTAGCCACCTCACGCGTCCGAATATCAATCACTTCCAGACCACCTCCTTCCTCGTGTACCAGCGAAACTACGCTTCGTTCACGAGGCGGGCAACGCATTTTTCTCGACGCGAACGACCAGGTCGGCGGCGGTGTCCGCGGGCAGGCGGTGGGTGACCGTCACGACGGTGCGCTCGGGGCCGACCAAGTGTGCGTCGCGGTCCAGGAGCAGTCGCTGCAGCAGGTCGGCGCTCTCGTCGTCGAGATGCTCCGTGGGTTCGTCGAGCAGCAGGATCCGTGCGGGCGACAGCAGTGCCCGGGCGAGCAGGAGGCGTCGGCGCTGCCCACCGGAGACGGTGCGGGCCCCGGCTCCCAGGACGGTGTGGACGCCCTGCGGCAGTCCGTCCACCCACTCCCCCAGGCCCACGGCGCCGAGGGCGGTCGACGCCTCGTCCTCGTCCACGTCGCCCCGCGCGACACGCAGGTTCTCGAGGATCGACGTGTCGAACAGGTGGGCGTCCTCCGCGAAGAAACCGATCTTCCGGCGCAGGGCCGCGGGGTCGACATCCGCGAGGTCGACACCGTCGAGCGTCACCGTGCCCTCGCGTGGGGCGAGGAGACCCGCGAGCGTCATGAGCACGATGGTCTTGCCGCTGCCGCTGCCGCCCACGATCGCGACGCGAGCGCCCGGCCGCAGGTCGAGGTCGACCGGTTCGGTGGACGGTCCGTCGGGCCATCCGCCCCGCAGGCCCACCGCACGCAGCCGGCCGGGTCCGTCGGCCGGCTCGGTGCCGTGCGGAACCGTCTTGTCGGCGCGGTCGAGCATCTCCGTGATGCGACCGGCCGCCAGGCGTGCGCGGTTGAGGGTCTGCGCGGCTGCCGGGAGGACCGCGGTGGCCTCGAACGCCGACAGCGGCAGCAGGACGAGGATGCCGAGTGTCGTCGGGCTCATGGCCGCCGGACCGGAGCCGAAGACGGCGATACCGACGAGGAGGGCACCGAGCACACTCACGCCGACCGCGAGGGGCGCGGCCGCGTCGGCGAACGCCGCGGGGACCGCCGAGCGGTCCGTGGCCCGGACGGAGGCGATGTTCGCGGCGCGGGCCCGCCGGGCGAGCGGGTCGAGCCGTCCCGCGACCCGCAGTTCCGCCGCGTGGTCCAGCACCGTGACCGCGTCCTCGGTGAAGCGGGTCCGCGCGGCGTTCGCATCGGCGTCCGCGCGGGCGGCGGCGCGAGCCGACAGCCACGGTGCGAGCACGCCGGCGACGAGCAGCGCCACCGCGAGCACCACGCCGGCGGCGGGAGCGATGACGGTGATCGTCACGACCGCCGCGAGGGAGAGCACCGCGGCGACCGCGATGGGCACGAGTGCGCGCACCACGACGTCACCGAGGGCGTCGACGTCGGCGCCGGTGCGGGCGAGCAGGTCGCCGCGACCGAGGCCCAGGGCGGCGGCCGGGTCGCCGTCCGCGAGTCGCCGGTAGAGATTCGCCCGAGCCGAAGTGGTGCCGCGCAGAGCGGTCTCGTGCGTCGCGAGACGTTCGAAGTAGCGGAACAACCCGCGGGAGATGCCCAGCGCCCGCACCGCGACGACCGCGACGGTCAGATCCAGGACGGGCGGCATCTGCCACGCGCGCACGATCAGCCACGCCGAGAGACCGGCGAGCAACAGCGCGCTGCCGAGGGTCGCGACACCGGCGAGGACGGCGAGGAGCACCCGGCGCGGTTCGAGTTCGAGCAGGGCCATCGCCCCCCGCAGGTCCTTCATCGGGACACCTCTGTGGTCTTCATCGGCACGCCTCCGTGGTCGGCGCTGCGTGGACGGTGACGACCTCGTCCGCGATGGCGAGCAGGGTGGGGCGATGCGCGACGACCACCACCGTGCGGCCGGCCGCGGCGAGACCACGCAGCGTGTCGAGCACGGTGGCCTCGGTGTCCTCGTCGAGGTGGGCGGTCGGTTCGTCGAGCAGCAGGACCGGGCGCGGGGAGGAGAGGGTGCGGGTGAGCGCCAGTCGCTGACGTTGGCCGAGCGACAGGCCCGTACCGCCTGCTCCCACGACGGTCTCCCAGCCGTCCGGGAGTTCGGCGAGCACGCTGTCGAAACCGGTGGCCGCGCAGACGTCGTCGAGTTCGGTGGTCTCCGGGTCGACGCCGGTGAGTCGCAGATTGTCGGCGAGGGTGCCGGGCAGCAGCACCGGTCGCTGCGGAAGCCACGCCACCTGCGACCACCAGTTCTCGTCGCCCGCGACGGGTCGTCCGTCGACGGTGACGGTCCCCTCGCTCGGCTCGGCGAGTCCGAGCAGCGCCAGCAGGGCGGTGGACTTACCGGCACCGTTGGCACCGGTGAACGCGGTGATCGTGCCGGGACGGCAGATCGCGTCGAGGCGGTGCGGGGCGCAGCCGTCGCGGCCGGGCACGGAGACGCCGTCGAAGGCGATCTCGCAGGTCGCGACCCGGTTGGCATCGGCCGTGTCCGTGGAGATGCGACGCGAGGAGGCGCGGCGAGAAGAGGCGGCGTCCGGCCGCGAGTCGAGCACGGCGAACGCCTTGTCGGCCGCCGCCATCCCGTCCTCGGCGGCATGGAACTTGTTGCCGACGGTGCGCAGCGGGAGGTAGGCCTCGGGTGCGAGGATCAACGCGATGATGCCGGCCTCGAGAGGCATGGATCCGTAGACGAGGCGCATACCGATGCTCACGGCGACGAGGGCGACGGACAGCGTCGCGAGGAATTCGAGGACCGTGCCGGACAGGAACGCCACGCGCAGGGCCGACATCGTGGTCGCGCGGTGCTCGTCACCGAGTTCGCGCACGCGATCGGCGGGCCCCTTCTCGCGACCGAGGGCACGCAGCGTGGGAAGACCCGCGAGCAGGTCGAGCAGTTGCGACGACAGTGTCGTCATCGCGCGCAGGGTGCGGTCGGCCTTGCCCTTGGTGAGCAGGCCGATGAGGATCATGAAGATCGGGATCAGCGGCAGGGTGATCACGACGATGATCGCCGAGGTGAGGTCGTGCAGGGCGATCACGACGATCGTCACCGGGGTGAGGATCACGGCCAGCAACAGCGCCGGCAGATAGCCGGTGAGATATTCCTTCAGCCCGTCGAGTCCGCGGGTGAGGACCACCGCGATCTCGTCTCGTCGCGGATCGAGTTCTCGCGGAGGCAGATTCGCCGCGGACCCGAGGACCTCGTGTTCGAGTTCGGCGACCACGCGGGTCGCGGACCGGTGCGCGTACCGCGACTGCAGCCACGTCACCGCGACCCGCACGACGATCGCCGCCGCGAGGATCGTCAGTTCGGTCGTCCAGTCGCCGACGGACCGGGCGTCGGTGGTGATGACGCCCGCGAGGACCCGGCCGATCATGAGCGCGGTGACGACCACCATCACGACGTCGACCACCGAGGTGGCCACCGTCAGGACGAGATATCCCCGGGCCGCGGCCGAGTAGCGCCACAACCGCGGGTCCACCGGACCCCGCCGGCGCGCGGGCGCGTCGGCGGGGGCGGCGGACTGCGTCATGCTCACTTCGAGCCGACCTTCAGACCGATCGAGTGCGGGATGTGGTCGGTCGACAGACGCTGACGGAACACCCAGTACGTCCAGCCCTGGTAGGCCAGGACGACCGGGGTCATGAACGCTGCAGCCCACGTCATGACCTTCAGTGTGTACGGGCTCGACGACGCGTTCTCGATCGTCAACGACCAGGACGGGTCGAGCGTCGACGGCATGACGTTCGGGAACAGCGACGCGAACAGCAGCACGGAGGTCGCGGCGATCGCGACGGTGGTGAATACGAACGCCCAACCCTCACGCGCGGCGGCGGTCAGTGCGACCACCGCGAGCAGGGAGACTCCCGCCACCGCGACGAGTGCGATCGTCCAGCCCTTGCCGTAGGCGAGCTGGGTCCACACCACGAACGCACCGGCCACGAGGACGGCGGGCACGGCCAGCTTCCGCGACATCGCCACGGCATCCGTCCGGACCTGCCCCTCGGTCTTGAGCGCGATGAACACCGCGCCGTGCAGCGCGAAGACCAGCGCGGTCGTCGCACCGCCGAGCAGGGCGTACGGGTTCAGCAGGTCGAAGAACCCGCCGACGTACTGCTTGTCGGCGTCGATCGCCACGCCGCGCACGATGTTCGCGAACGCCACACCCCACAGCACGGCGGGCACCCACGAGCCGAAGATGATCCCCCAGTCGCAGCGGCGACGCCAGGTCGGGTCGTCGACCTTGCCGCGCCACTCGATGGCGCACACCCGCACGATCAGGGCGAGCAGGATCAGCAGCAGCGGGAGGTAGAAGCCGGAGAAGAGGGTCGCGTACCACTCGGGGAACGCCGCGAACAGCGCACCGCCCGCGGTGATGAGCCAGACCTCGTTGCCGTCCCAGACCGGACCGATCGTGTTGAGCAGCACCCGGCGCCGGGTGTCGGCCTCGACGGTCCTACCGCGGCCGAGCACCGGGAAGTGCATGCCCACACCGAAGTCGAACCCCTCGAGGACGAAGTAGCCGGTGAACAGTACTGCGATGAGAATGAACCAGATTTCCTGAAGTCCCATGTCCGCCCACTCCTAGTACGCGAAGGACAGCTGTTTCGGCTGCGTGTCGTCGGTGTCGTCGTTCGAGCCCGGCGGCTGCGCGTCGTGCTCCTGCGGGCCTTCCATCGCGTACTTGCGGATGAGCCAGAACCACACCACACCGAGCGCCGCGTAGACGAGGGTGAACGCGATGAGCGAGGTGAGCACCGTTCCGGCCGCATGGTCGGAGACACCCTGGTCGACGGTGAGCCGGATCATGTCCACACCCGTGGGGTTCGGATGCACCACCCAGGGCTGCCGGCCCATCTCGGTGAAGATCCAGCCCGCGCTGTTGGCGAGGAAGGGCGTGGGGATCGCGACGAGCGACAGCTTCGAGAACCACTTCTGGTCGGGCACCCGGCCGCCGCGGGTGACCCACAGCCCGGCCAGGGCCAGCGCCGCGGAACCGGCGGCGAGGCCGATCATCGCGCGGAACGACCAGTAGGTGACGAACAGGTTGGGCTTGTAGTTGCCGGGGCCGAATTCCTGTTCGTACTGCGCCTGCAGGTCCTCGACGCCCTGCAGGGTCACGCCGCTGAACTCGCCCTGCGCGAGGAAGGGCAGCACGTAGGGCATGTCGAGGACGTGGATGACGCCGTCGCAGTCGTTGTGCGTGCCGATCGTGAGGATCGAGAAGTTGGGGTCGGTCTCGGTGTAACACAGCGATTCGGCCGAGGCCATCTTCATCGGCTGCTGCTCGAACATGAGCTTGGCCTGGACGTCGCCGGTGACGAACAACCCGATGCCCGAGATGATCATGACCATCAGGCCGAGGCGGGTCGCCGGGCGGAACAGTCCGCGGGCGTCATCCTCGAGGCGCTGGGCCTCCTCGGGTTCCGAGGTGCGGATCTCGGCGGCGCGTCGCATGTTGCGGACCATCCACCAGCCACCGATGCCGGCGACGAAGGTTGCGGCGGTGAGGAACCCGCCGGCGACCGCGTGGGGGAAGGCCGCGAGTGCGGTGTTGTTGGTGAGCAGTTCCCAGATGCTCGTCAGCTCGGCGCGTCCGGTTTCGGGGTTGTAGGTGGCGCCGACGGGATGCTGCATGAACGAGTTCGCCGCGATGATGAAGAAGGCGGAGGCGTTCACGCCGATCGCGACGAGCCAGATGGTCGCGAGGTGAACGAGTTTCGGCAGGCGCGTCCAGCCGAAGATCCACAGGCCGAGGAAGGTCGACTCCATGAAGAAGGCGACGAGGCCTTCGAGGGCGAGGGGTGCGCCGAAGACGTCGCCGACGAATCGGGAGTACTCGCTCCAGTTCATGCCGAACTGGAATTCCTGCACGATGCCGGTCGCGACACCGAGCGCGAAGTTGATCAGGAACATCTTCCCGAAGAACTTCGTGAGGCGGTACCAGTGGTCCTTGCCGGTGACCACCCACATCGTCTGCATGATCGCGACGAGCGGCGCGAGGCCGATCGTCAACGGCACGAGGATGAAGTGATACACCGTCGTGATCCCGAACTGCCACCGGGACAGATCCAAGACATCCATTGCCACTCCGAGGTGAGGCCCGGGTCGATACGGAAATCCGAAGCGGGGCCGACGCTGCGGTTCTCGTTCGCAAAGTCACGCCGGCAGCACTGCTCCGGCCTTGCTACTACCGAATGTAGTAGCGATTGCGCGAAGTGGAACACGTTCGTGTCGCCCGACACATCGGACTCGTGTCACATCGGATACGGATCACCCGCGGGGGCACACCCCCCGGCGCTCACCCGGCGGTGTCGACCGCCTCGCTCACGAGGCTTTCGATCTCGCCCTCCTGGACCCGCGAGACCAGCGCGTGCCCGTTGAGCGTGTGCACCCGCACCGCGAGGGCCACGCTCGAGATCAGCCAGACACCGTCGGCGACGACCAGGTCCGCCGGGCGCAGCGGCTCGTACCGGACCGTGAAATCCCGCTCGCCCGCCAGGTCGAACAGCGCCTGCTGCGTGGTTCCGGGGAGGATCCCCTGCTCCGGCGGCGGTGTGAGCAGCGTGCGGCCGCGCGCGACGAGCACCGTCGACCGCGGACCCTCGAGGACGTA
Source organism: Rhodococcus sp. C26F (assembly GCF_053345925.1). NCBI lineage: Bacteria > Bacillati > Actinomycetota > Actinomycetes > Mycobacteriales > Nocardiaceae > Rhodococcus > Rhodococcus sp. C26F. The sequence continues at coordinate 14,778 of NZ_JBKFBA010000012.1, read as the reverse complement.
GCCCTCGGCGCTGACGAAGATCACGTCGTCGGCGCCGACCGACTCGGCGTGCCGCAGTGCCGCCATGTTCGTCGCGTACGACAGCGTCTTGGCGCCGAGGAGCTGCCACGGCGCCTTCTGCGCCAGATCGGTCGAGTAACCCCGCTCGAGGGTCACCACGGACACGCCGTCGCGCCGCGCGATGCCGACGCGCTCGGCCACCGGCGTCACGAGCAGGAAGGCCGTCGGCGCGTCTGCGCCCTCACGACCACGCGTGTAGACCAAGCGCAGGACGCCTTCCTGCTCGGCGCCCCACTGCTCGAGAGCCACGTCGACGGCGAGCCGCCAGTCGTCGCGGTCGGGTTCGGGCAACTGTGCGGCGGCGGCGGACGCCGCGAGCCGGGCGAGATGCAGTTCGAGCGCACGCGCCCGGCCGCCTCGCACGAGCAACGTCTCGAACACCCCGTCGCCACGAAGAACACCGAAATCGTCGGCGTGCAGAAGGGGTGCGTCCGCATCCCTCACCTCGCCGTCCAGCGTCACCAGCACCCGCTCAGCCATGGCGCTCAGCCTAGCCACTGGCAGACCTGTCGGCCGGTTCCCCATAGACTGGTGTCGTGACCGAGTCTCCGATCGTGTCCGAAAGCGCCCTTCTCGCACTTCCCGGCGCAGTCGCCTCGCCTTCCGGCGGGCCCGATGCCGGACTCCCCTGGCATTACGGCGACCCGCTCGGCGAGCAACGCGCCGCCGCCACTTCGGCCGCCGTGGTCGACCGTTCCACCCGCTTCGTCATCGCCATCCCGGGCGACGAACGCCTGAGCTGGCTGCACACCATCTCCAGCCAGCACATCGCGTCGCTCCCGAACGGCACCTCCGCCGAGAACCTGAGCCTCGACGCGAACGGCCGCGTCGAACACCACTTCGTGCAAACCGATCTCGACGGCGTGACGTGGATCGACACCGAGGCCGACCGCGGCCCCGACCTGCTCGCCTTCCTGAAGAAGATGGTGTTCTGGGCGAAGGCCGAACCCCGCGACGGCAACGAATTCGGGGTCCTGAGCCTCCTCGGGCCGGACGCCGGCAGCCCCGCCGTGCTCGCCGCGCTCGGGATCGACGCGCTGCCGGCCGAGCCCTATGCCGCCGGCGCCCTGCCCGCCGGTGGCTTCGTCCGCCGCATGCCGTGGCCCACCGAGCACTCCTTCGACCTCCTGGTGCCCCGCGAGTCGCTCACCGCGATCTTCACCGCCCTTCGGGACGCCGGCGTGCGTCCGGCCGGCAGCTGGGCGTTCGAGGCCCTGCGCGTCGAAGCCGTCCGTCCCCGGATCGGAGTCGACACCGACGAGCGCACCATCCCCCACGAGGCCCGCTGGATCGGCGGACCCGAGCAGCACGGCGCCGTCCACCTCGACAAGGGCTGCTATCGCGGTCAGGAGACCGTCGCGCGGGTCCACAACCTCGGCAAACCCCCGCGACATCTCGTCCTGCTCCATCTCGACGGCTCGGCCGACGGACGACCCGAGACGGGCGACGACATCACCGCCGGAGGTCGCGCGGTCGGACGCATCGGCACGATCGTCGACCATCACGAACTCGGGCCGATCGCGCTCGCACTCGTCAAGCGCACCATCACGCCCGACACGGCCCTCGTCGCAGGACCGTGCGCGGCGTCCATCGACCCCGACTCCATCCCTCCCGACGACGGCATCCAGGCAGGAAGGGCGGCGGTCGATCGATTGCGCGGCCGGTGACCGCCGAGACGGCCGGCACGCGGCCGGCGACCTCGGGGACCGTCGCAGCGGTCTGCGTCGTGCACACGCTGCACGAGACCCGACTGCGGCGTAATCCCGTCACCGCGATCGACAAGCGTCCCGTCGACGGGCCGGTGCACGTCGGCGAGCTCGGCCTGACCGGCGACCGCCAGTGCGACACCGCCAACCACGGCGGCGTCCACAAGGCCGTCTACGCCTTCTCGCAGGACGAGTCGCGCCGCTGGGGCACCGAACTCGACCGGGAATTGCCCATCGGCTGGTTCGGCGAGAATCTCCACGTCGCCGGGTTCTCCCCTACCGACGCCGTCATCGGCGAGCGGTGGCGCGTCGGCGACGGCGGTCTGCTCCTCGAGGTGACCGGCCCCCGTACCCCTTGCCGCACCTTCGCGATCCGTTCGGAGGAGGACGACTGGGCCACCCGGTTCGTCGCTCGCGGCGATTGCGGCGCGTACCTGAAGGTGATCTCCGAGGGACCGGTGGCTGCCGGCGACCGCATCGTCGTCGAGCACGTCCCCTCCCACGGGGCCACGGTGCGCGATCTGTTCACCGGGCAGGGCCACGAGCGGGTCGCCGCGATGCTCGAGCAGCAGGCCGACATCGCTCCCAGCGTCGCCGACAAGGCCCGCCGCCTCGTCGGACGAACACAGGAGGGGCGGGCACGGAAGGGAGAGAGCCGTTGAGCGTCGAACTGGTCGAGGTGGTGCGCTCGGGCTTCCGGGAATGCGTCCACCGCGGGTCGCTGATCGTCCTGGACCCGGACGGCGAGGTCCTCGTCTCGCTGGGCGAGGTGCACACGCCGATCTATCCGCGGTCGTCGAACAAGCCGATGCAGGCGGTCGCGCTGCTGCGCGCCGGCTTCGTCCCCCGCGACTCCGCCGAACTCGCGATCGCCACGGCCTCGCACGAAGGTGAGACCGACCACGTGGAGGCCGTCGAGCGGGTCCTGTCCGGTGCCGGTTTCACCGAGAAGGACCTGCGCTGCCCGACGGATCTGCCCGGCAACGAACTCACCCGCGCCGAGGTGCTCGCCGCCGGACGCACGCCGCGGTCGATCTACATGAACTGCTCGGGCAAGCACGCGGCGATGCTCGCGGCGTGCGCGGCGAACGGCTGGGACACCGACGGCTACACCGACGCCGGCCACCCGCTGCAGCAGCTGGTGACCGAGACGATCCTCGAACTGACCGGCGACATCGAGGACACCGATCTCGGAATCGACGGCTGTGGTCTGCCGATCGTGCCCGTCCCCCTGTTCAATCTCGCCCGCGCCTACTCGCGGCTCGCGAAGGCGGAGGTCGGCACGCCCGAGCGCGCCGTCGCCGACGCGGTGCGCGAGCATCCGTTCCTGATCTCCGGCACCGGCAAGGACGACCTGAAGCTCATGCGCGCGGTGGGCGGTCTGCTGTGCAAGGCGGGCGCCGACGGGATCCACGCCGGCGCGCTGCCGGACGGCACATCCTTCGCCTTCAAGATCGACGACGGGCACGAGCGGGCACGCCTCCCGCTCACCGCGGCCCTGCTCCACCGCCTCGGAGCGGGTGCCGCCGCGAACGCCGCGACCTTCGATTCCGAACGGCTGGCGGTGCTCTCGTCGGCGCCGGTCTTCGGTGGTGGCGTGCGAGTCGGCACCGTCCGGGCCGTCCCGGGGGTGTTCTGAAGGGCATCTTTATCACATTTCAACAGCATTCATGCAGGTCGGGTCGTTATGAGGCGTAACGGACACCGGCCCAGCCGGGTGTGTGGAGGCGCAACCGAAGTTTCCACGCTAAAGTGGGCGTCAGGAAAATACTCAACACACCGGGGCCGCCACTTTTCCCCAGGCCGCCCCGTCAAAGCGCGAGGGGGTTGGCCATGGGCCGCGGCCGGGCTAAGGCAAAGCAGACCAAGGTTGCACGGCAACTCAAGTACAGCTCGCCGTCCACCGACTTCGAGAGCCTCCAGCGAGAGCTGTCTGGCGGAGCAACCAACTCGCAGCGGGACGAAGTCTTCGCCGAGCAACGTTCCGGTTGGGACGACGACTACGACGACGACTGGCGTCGCTGACCTGAAATCACTCTCCGACGGAGGGGGAGGCCGNCCCTCCGTCGGTGATGTGGTCGGCGTTCGACGCGAGGCCGGACGGCGCTCGTCACCGTCCGCAGCCTTCGAGCCTGTGACTTCCGAGTTCACAACACGGCAGTGAGCCGAAAGGCCGGTCCCCCAGTCTTCCTGGGGGAACCGGCCTTTCGTCGTGTTCGCGTCGGGCGACGCGCGCCCGTCAGAAGCGCGGGTGGTCTCCGAGCAGCACCGCGCGCTCGTCGGCGCCGTCCTGCGCCTTGCGGACCGTGCCGAGCGTCCAGCAGTCGATGTGCCGGGCGGTGAGCACCGCCAGAGCCCGGTCGACGTCCTCGGGGGCCACGATGGCCACCATGCCGACGCCCATGTTGAAGGTCTTCTCCATCTCGACCCGCTCGACCCGTCCGCGCTGCGCGATGAGGCCGAAGACCGGAGCCGGGCTCCAGGTGGTGCGGTCGAGCTCTGCGACGAGCCCCTTGGGCATCACGCGCGCGAGGTTCGCGGCGAGACCGCCACCGGTGACGTGGCAGAAGGTACGCACCTCGGTCTCGGCGGCGAGCGCGAGGCAGTCCTTGGCGTAGATGCGGGTGGGCTCGAGCAGCTCCTCGCCGAGGGTGCGACCGAACTCGTCGACGTGCGCCGTCAGGCTCATCTTGCCGATGTCGAGCAGCACCTTGCGGGCGAGCGAGTAGCCGTTCGAGTGCAGACCCGAGGCGCCCATCGCGATGACGACGTCGCCGGGGCGCACACGGTCGGGTCCGAGCAGCTTCTCGGCCTCGACGACACCCACGCCGGTCGCGGACAGGTCGTAGTCGTCGGCGGCCATGACGCCCGGGTGCTCGGCGGTCTCGCCACCGAGCAGCGCGCAACCGGCCTGGACGCAGCCCTCGGCGATGCCGGCGACGATCTCCGCGACCCGCTCGGGCACGACGCGGCCGACGGCGATGTAGTCCTGCAGGAAGAGCGGCTCGGCGCCGCAGACCACGAGGTCGTCGACGACCATGGCGACGAGGTCGAGACCGACCGTGTCGTGCTTGTCGAGTGCCTGCGCCACCGCGAGCTTGGTGCCGACACCGTCGGTGGACGCCGCGAGCAGCGGCTCCTTGTATCCGTCCTTGAGCGCGAACAGACCGGCGAACCCACCCAGGCCGCCCATGACCTCCGGGCGGGTGGCCCTCTTCGCGTGCGGGGCGAACAGTTCGACGGCTCGGTCACCGGCCTCGATGTCCACGCCCGCCGCGGCGTAGGAAGCTCCGGGGGTTGCGTCCTCGGTCATGAGTTGTCGGCTCCAGCCTCGAGTTGTGTCTTGTCGTGAAATATCTGGTTACATGCGGGCAGGCACACCTGCGTCCGGGCATGCGAAACGCACGCCGAACCGTGCCGACCGCGGCACTTACGGTACCCGACCAGCTTCTACGGCCGACTGAGAACGTCCGCGTTGTCGTTGTCCAACACGGTCGGGGTGGCCGAATCGGTGTCGACGACGCCGGCGAGGACGTCCTTGCCCGCCTGATGTTCGCTGGGGAGGGCGATCGGGTAGTGGCCGTCGAAACATGCAGCGCACAAACGGGATGCGGGCTGCTCGGTGGCGCCGATCATGCCGTCGATCGAGATGTAGCCGAGCGAGTCGGCACCGATCGACCGGCGCACCATCTCGACCATCTCGTCGTAGTCGTGCCCCTCCTCGACGGTGTCGCGGGTACCTGCACCGTTGGCGATCAGCTCGGCCGGCGACGCGAAGTCGATGCCGTAGAAGCAGGGCCACTTGACCGGCGGCGAGGCGATGCGCACGTGGATCTCGAGAGCACCGGCCTCGCGCAACATGCGGATCAGGGCGCGCTGGGTGTTGCCACGCACGATCGAGTCGTCGACGACGACGAGGCGCTTACCGCGGATCACCTCGCGCAGCGGGTTGAGCTTGAGCCGGATACCGAGCTGGCGGATGGTCTGGCTGGGCTGGATGAAGGTGCGGCCGACGTAGGCGTTCTTCATCAGGCCCTGGCCGTACGGGATCCCCGAGCCCTGCGCGTAACCGACGGCGGCCGGGGTGCCCGACTCGGGTACCGGGATGACCAGATCGCCGTCGATCGGGTGTTCCTTCGCGAGCCGGCGGCCGATCTCCACGCGGGTCGCGTGGACGGAGCGACCGGCGATGGTCGAGTCCGGGCGCGCGAGGTAGACGTACTCGAAGACGCAGCCCTTGGGTTCGGGGTTCGCGAAGCGCGACGAGCGCACACCGTCCGCGTCGATCGCGAGCAGTTCGCCGGGCTCGATGTCGCGGACGAAGGAGGCACCGACGATGTCGAGGGCGGCGGTCTCGCTGGCGACGACCCAGCCGCGGTCGAGGCGTCCGAGGCACAGCGGGCGGATACCCCAGGGGTCGCGGGCCGCGTAGAGGGTGTGCTCGTCCATGAAGGTCAGGCAGAACGCGCCGCGCAGCTGCGGGAGCAGCTTCATCGCGGCCTCTTCGATCGTGCTGTCCTTCGCGCCGTGAGCGAGCAGCGCACCGACGGTGTCGGAGTCGGAGTTCGCCGCACCGGGCCGTGTGGGATCGAGCACGCCGAGACGACGTCCGCGTTCGGCGAGTTCGGCGGTGTTGACGAGGTTGCCGTTGTGGCCGAGCGCGACGCCCGAGCCGGCGGCGGTGGTGCGGAAGATCGGCTGCGCGTTCTCCCAGGTCGTCGACCCGGTGGTGGAATAACGGCAGTGGCCGATGGCGATGTGGCCGGTCATCGCGGCGAGCGTCTGCTCGTCGAAGACCTGGCTGACGAGACCGAGATCCTTGAACACGAGCACCTGCGAACCGTCGGCCACGGCGATGCCCGCGGCTTCCTGTCCGCGGTGCTGCAGCGCATAGAGACCGTAATAAGTGAGCTTAGACACGTCCTCGCCCGGAGCCCACACTCCGAACACTCCGCACTCTTCGCGGGGTTCGTTTTCGGGTTCGGTAGAGGCGAGAAGATTACGTGTGTGGACCGACAGATCGGCACTGGTCACGGACGTGCTCCCTGAGGCTGGACAAGCGGGGCTCCCCCCATTCTACGGGCAGCGCGGGGTGCTCCCTCCCGGACGCCGGGTGTGAACCCCGGCAAACGTCAGAGTCGGGCGATCGGGAGCAGCCGTCCGATCTCCGCTGCGCGCCCACCCGACGCCTCCACCGCACCCGAGTCCACGGCCCCGGCGAAATCGATGCTGCCGACCACCAGACGCAGCCATGTCCGCGGATCGGTCTCGACGACGTTCGGCGGTGTCCCCCGCGTGTGACGCGGGCCTTCGATGCACTGGACGGCCACGAACGGCGGCACCCGAACCTCCACACTCGACCCCGGGGCTATCTGTTCGAGGGTGCGGGCACTGAGCCGCACAGCGGCGGCGAGATCGGAGCGCGGCGGTTTCTCGTCGCTCTCCCCCCTCATCCACGGACCCACCCGTTCGAGAGCTGCGCGCAGTTCGGCGGGGTCGACGGGTCTCCGGGGTGCCATGGCAGCACACCCTAGCGACGCGCGTCGCGCTCGGAAGTACGCAGCCTCGTCGCGATGCCCACCGCGACGGCCCCGCCGGCGTTGATCGCCAGGTGCAGGAGCATCGGCGCGACGACGCTGCCGGTCCGTCGTCGCAGTTCGTCGAACACCACCCCGCTCAGGGCGGTGAGCGCGACGGTTCCGGGCACCGAGTCCCCGGCGTGCCGGGCGGGGGCGACGTGCCAGAGCCCGAAGGCGACCGAGGTCAGCATGCGGTGCCACCTCCGTGACGCGCGGCGGGTCAGGGCGTACAGAACCGATCGGAACAGCAGCTCCTCGGCCAGGACCGTCCCGAAGGGGATGTGCACGAAGACCCACTCGGTGTGGTCGGCGCGTCGCGCTCCGGCGGCCATCCGCCGTCGTACGGGTGAGACGGCGAGCATCACCGTGTAGGCCGCGACGGGCAGGACCGCCGACGCGGTCCCCCACCGCAGGCCCTTCCCTGCCCCGCGCCAGCCGAGCTCGGTTGCGGAGACCCCGGCCGCGCGGGTCGCCGCGGCGAGCGCGACACCGAATCCGGCGTTCGCTGCGGCCCGGCCGCGCGGACCGAGATCCGTCGCCGGGAGGACGAGGTTGTTCCACGCGACCAGCGCGGCGGCACATCCCGCAGCGGTGCAGCTCACGGCGGTGCCGGTCACTGCAGCGACTCGCGATGTCACTTCTCGGGCCCGTCGTCCTCTGCGAACGCCTCGAGGGCGATGCGCACCCGCTCGGTGTCGTTCTCGGTCCAGCCCTCGGGCTGGGTGATCTCGATCCATCCCTCGAGCACCGCCGACCCGTAGTTGTGGCCGTGCCCGTCGGGCACGCCGGCGGCGTTGGTGAGATCGGCGGAGACCTGCCAGAAGGTGACGAAGGGGAACCACCGCATCTGCGGTAGCCGGTCGTGTCCGGGCGGCTCCGACAACCAGTCGGGGCGGGAGAACAACAGGTCCGGCGACCACCAGACGACGGGATCCGAGGCGTGCTGGATGTAGAGCACGCGCGGCGACAGCCACGGTGTGTCGGGCTCGTGGATCGCCTCCCGGCTGTCGGCGAAGCGCACGACGAGACCGTCCGCGTACACCGGTTGCACCTCGGTCGTGCCGGGATCGCGGCGCTCGACGAGCTGCCGCCACAGACGGTTGGAGTTGGGCGGACCCACCCACAACACCCCGTCCATCTGGGCGCGGATCTCGGCGAGGCTGTCGAAGGCACCCTCCCCCGACTGCGTGCCGAGGCTCTCGCCGTAGAGGAACAGATCGGGGCGGTCGTCCTCGGGCAGCTGCGACCAGCGTTCGTGTACCCGCTCGATCAGCATCTTGCCTGCGGCAGCGGCCTTCTCGCGGTCGGCGAGGAAGGAGATCCAGCTCGGGAGGTAGGAGTACTGCCAGGCCACCATCGCCAGGTCGCCGTTGTGGACGAGCTCCATCGCGCGGGCCGCGGTGGGATTGACCCAGCCGGTGCCGGTGGTGGGAATCAGGACGAGCGTCGAGCGGTCGAAGGCACCGGTCCGCTCGAGTTCCGCGAGGACGAGGTCGATGCGTTCTTCCGGGGTGGGTGCGGTGTCGAGACCGACGTACACGCGGATCGGTTCCGGTGCGGGACTGCCGTTGACGGCGGTCAGTTCCTCGGCGTCGAGTCCTCGCGAGACGAAGTTGCGACCCTCGAATCCGAGTGTCTCCCAGGCCGCGAGGGATTCGGGGCTGCCGGACTTCGCGGGGTCGACCGGTTGGATCGCCCCGGGACGAGTGGTGTCGTCCTGCAGGCCGAACGCCTGATTGACGATCGCGTAGGTGCCTCGGATGAGCACGCCGTCGATGAGCATGAAGGTGGCGAGCACGACGACGAGAACGCCCAGCGTGCGGGCGAGACCGAGCGGCATCCGGGTGCGGCGCATGAGCAGCATCGACACCCAGCGGACGATGTCGCGCAACCCGCGCCACAGAGCGATGAGGGCGGCAGCGACCGCGACGCTCAGCACGATGGTGCGCAGATATCCCGAGGTCGTGGTGCCCTCGACACCCATCAGGGCGGCGAGTTGGCGTTGCTCGCCGGCGGAGAGCACGAGCGCGACGAGCGACGCGAGAACGGCCGCGACCGGAACCGCGACCTTGATGGCACGCAGCACCGGCAGCGGCGGCGGCCACCATCGCCGCGCGGGGAGCAGGAAGCGGGCCACGGCCCAGCCGACGACGCATCCGACGCCGTACCCGATCGCGGCGTTGATGCCACCGATCAGGCCCTGGAAGAGCCAGTCGCGCGGGAGCAGCGACGGCGTCAGCGACCAGCAGAAGAACAGCGCGGCGAAGGCGACGCCCGTGAAGTCCAGGCCGAGCCACCCCCACACCCGTGCGGTGAGGGGGTGGCGCTCACCGAAGTCGGTGACCGCGGCGATGATCCGGCCCTGCCGGGCCTCGAACGCCGCCAGTCGATCGACCTGGGTGGCCGGCACGGTTACCCGAACAGGGCAGGCAGGGTCCCTTCCCACACCTCGCGCAGCTCGGTCATGGGGATCGAGAACAGGCCCTGGATCTCGACGGAGTCGGATCCCTCGTCGACGACGCCGATGCGCACCCACGGCATGTTGCGTGCGGTGCACATGCCCGTGAAGCGCGACTCCTCGGTGCGCGGCACGGCCACGAGCACGCGGCCGGCCGACTCGGAGAACAACGTCACGAACGGATCGGCGCCCTCGGGGAGCAGCACGCGGCAGCCGGTCTCGCCCGCGAGTGCGGCCTCGACGACGGCCTGCGCGAGACCACCCTCGGACAGGTCGTGTGCGGCGGAGATCAGGCCGTCGCGCGAACCGGCGGTGAGGATCTCCGACAGCAGCCGCTCACGGTCGAGATCGACCTTCGGCGGGACACCACCGAGGTGGTCGTGTTCGACCTGCGCCCAGATGGAGCCGTCGAACTCGTCGCGGGTCTCGCCGAGCAGGATCAGCGTCTCGCCCGGCTCGAGGCCGACGCCGGTGGGGATGCGACGGTGCACATCGTCGATCACACCGAGCACCGCGACGACCGGGGTCGGCAGGATCGCGGTGGCGCCGGTCTGGTTGTAGAAGCTGACGTTGCCACCGGTGACGGGGATGCCGAGCTTCGCGCAGCCGTCCGCGAGGCCGCGCACGGCCTGCTGGAACTGCCACATCACGCCGGGATCCTCGGGCGAACCGAAGTTCAGGCAGTTCGAGACGGCCTTCGGCGTCGAACCGGTGACGGCGACGTTGCGGTAGGCCTCGGCGAGGGCGAGCTGGGCGCCCGTGTACGGATCGAGCTGCGTGTAGCGGCCCGAAGCGTCGGTCGCGAGCGCGATGCCGCGGCCGGTCTCCTCGTCGATGCGGACCACACCGGCGTCGGCGTTCTCGGCGAGTACCGTGTTGCCGCGCACGTAGCGGTCGTACTGCTCGGTGATCCACTTGCGGCTGCACAGCGCCGGCGACGCGAGCATCTTCAGCAGCGTCTCGCGCAGCTCGTCGGCGGTCTCCGGACGCTTCAGGCCGGCGGTGGTGTTCGCGATCAGCTCGTCCTGCGAGGCCGGGCGCTCGACGGGGCGCTCGTAGACCGGGCCCTCGTGCGCGACCGTGCGCGGCGGCACGTCGACGACGGTCTCGCCGTGCCAGTCGATGACGAGGCGGTCGCCGTCGGTGACCTCACCGATGACGGTGGCCAGGACGTCCCACTTCTTGCAGACGTCCATGAAGGCGTCGACGTTGTCGGGCGTGACGACCGCGCACATGCGTTCCTGCGACTCCGAGGACAGCACCTCGGCCGGGGTCATGCCCTTCGCGCGCGTCGGGACACGCTCGAGGTTGATGTGCATGCCACCGTCGCCGGCGGCGGCGAGCTCGGAGGTCGCGCAGGACAGACCGGCACCGCCGAGGTCCTGGATGCCGACGACGAGCTTCTCGCGGTAGAGGTCGAGGCAGCACTCGATGAGCACCTTCTCGGTGAAGGGGTCGCCCACCTGCACGCTCGGGAGCTTCTTGGGGCGGCCGCCGGCGCTGTCGTCGAAGGTCTCGGAGGCGAGGACGGACACGCCGCCGATGCCGTCGAGGCCGGTGCGGGCGCCGAACAGGATGACCTTGTTGCCCGTGCCGGAAGCGTGGGCGAGGTGCAGGTCCTCCACGCGCATCGCACCCGCGCACAGCGCGTTCACGAGCGGGTTGCCCTGGTAGGAGGCGTCGAAGACGGTCTCGCCACCGACGTTGGGCAGGCCCAGGGAGTTGCCGTAGCCGCCGACACCGCGCACGACACCGTCGACGACGCGACGGGTGTCGGGGTGATCGGCGGCGCCGAAGCGGAGCTGGTCCATCACGGCGATCGGGCGGGCGCCCATGGCCATGATGTCGCGGACGATGCCGCCCACGCCGGTCGCGGCGCCCTGGTACGGCTCGATGTAGGACGGGTGGTTGTGCGACTCGACCTTGAAGGTGACGGCCCAGCCGTCGCCGATGTCGACGACGCCGGCGTTCTCACCGATGCCCGCGAGCATCGACTCACGCATCTCGTCGGTGGTGGTCTCGCCGAAATAGCGCAGGTGCACCTTCGACGACTTGTACGAGCAGTGCTCGGACCACATCACCGAGTACATGGCGAGTTCGGCGTCGGTGGGGCGACGGCCCAGGATCTCCTTGATCCGGGTGTACTCGTCTTCCTTCAGACCCAGCTCCCGATAGGGCTGAGCGGCGTCGGGGGTTTCGGCGGCGTGGGAGACGGTATCCACGTGCGGTGACACTGGGCGTCGGGTCCCTTCACTCTGGGATCGAAAACGGCAGGCCGGGCGGGAACTGCCGCGGATCAGTCTATCGCTGTGCAGGCGCGACGGGGTTCACCGGTGTGGGCACGAGCTCCGACGGTGTGACGGCCACCTCGGTGCCCAGCGCATCGAGGGTGACGGTGCCCGAGTGCTCCCCGTCGAATCGGTACCACCCGTCGACGAGCGTGAAGGTCGCGATCACCGGCGGTCCGCCGAGATCGACGATCCAGTACTGCGGGACGCCGGCCTCCGCGTATTCGGAGAACTTCGTGACCCGGTCGGTGCGGGCGGTGCCGTCGACGGTGACCTCCACGACCAGCTTCACCTCGGAGATCGGCGCCCGATCGGGGTCGGCGTCGACGAGGGAGCGTCCCACGACGATCACGTCGGGGCACCGCACCGTCAGCGGCTTCTCCGCGACCAGCACCTCGACGCCTCCGAGCGCGCACCATTCGTCGGGCAGCTTCTCGTCGAGGAGCAACGCCAGGGTCACCGCGGCATGATCGTGTGCCGCCCCCGGCACGGGCGCGGCGAGGAGCACGCCCTCGCACACCTCCACGTGGTGCCCGTCGGATTCGGGCAGGGCCGCCCACTCGTCGAGGGACAGCAGATGATCGGGGTAGGACGGGACGTCCACTGCATTCCCCCGTTCTCTCCGACCGGACACGACCGTCTTCAGTGTGTCACCGGCGGGTGCTTCGGGGCGGGCGAACGCGGTCACGATGCCGGGGTCAGGAAAGCGGTCAGGGCCTGCGCATAGCTCGCCACGTCGTCCGCGCCCATGAACTCGCGCGCCGAGTGCATGGCGAGCTGCGGGGCGCCGACGTCGACGGTCGTGATGCCGGTCCTCGACGCGGTGATCGGGCCGATCGTCGAGCCGCACGGCAGGTCGGCGCGGTGCACGTACCGCTGCAGCGGGACCCCCGCCTGCTCGCAGGCCAGCGCGAAGGCTCCGGCGCCGGTCGCGTCGCTCGCGTACCGCAGGTTCTGGTTCACCTTCAGGACCGGTCCGCCGTTCACCGCGATGCGGTGGGCGGGTTCGTGCCGCTCGGGGTAGTTGGGGTGCGTGGCGTGCGCCATGTCGCCGGACGCGACGATCGAGCCGGCGCGGGCGCGGAGGAACTCCTCGCGTCCGCCGCCCCGGAGCAGGACGATCCGTTCGAGGACGGTGTTGAGCAGTTCCGAGAAGGCGCCGCGGTCGGACATGCTGCCGACCTCCTCGTGGTCGAACAGGGCGAGGAGCGGCATCGGGCCACCGTGCGCTGCGACGTGTTCCGCGGCGGCGAGAAGGGCGTGCAGTCCGGCGTAGCAGGTGCCCTGGTTGTCGAGACGCGGTGCGCTGACCAGATCGCGGCCCGGCCCGACGACCGCGCTCGGTGCGAGGTCGTGGGTCATCAGTTCCCAGCCGAGCACCGCGCCCGGGTCGATTCCGTGCTGCTCGGCGACCCACGCGATGAACGAGCGCGGTTCGGTGCCGACTCCCCAGACGCCGTTGACGTGGCGCTGCGGGTCGAGCTGGACGCCCTTGCGGTCCTCGGACAGGTGGATGGCGAGCTGCGGGACGCGCAGGACCGGCGCGTCGACGCGGACGAGGACGTCCTCGGTCGTCTCCGCCGCGCGCACGGTGAAGCGGCCGGAGATGCCGAGGTCGCGGTCGAGCCACGAGTTGAGCCACGCACCGCCGTACGGTTCGAGTCCCACCATCCGCCAGCCCGCCGATGTGAGGTCGGGATGCTGCTTGACGCGCAGGTTGGGGCTGTCGGTGTGCCCGCCGACGATGCGGAAGGGTGCGGCCGGATCGTCGGCGACACCCTCGGTGCTCCATGCGATCAGCGACCCGCCGCGTACCAGGAAGAAGCGTCCCGGTTCGGAGGGCCAGGCCTGCTGCTCGTGCAGTTCGACGAAGCCCGCCTCGGTCAGCGCCGCGGCGACGGTGGCGCAGACGTGGAACGGCGACGGCGACAGGTCGACGAAATTACAGAGACCCCGAGCATCGGCACGCGTGGAAGACATGACTGCATCTTCGCATCACGGACAGCGGGAGCGCCGACCGAAAGCGCCGGCCCGCTCTCCTCGTACCGAGTGTCAGTGCCCCTCGGCGACGCAGAACAGGTTGCCCTCGGGGTCGGCGAGCGTCACCCAGCGGAAGTCGTCACCCATGTCCTCGCGGTGGACCTCCTTCGCGCCGGCCTGCACGAAGCGCTCGACCTCGGCGTCGAGGTCGGGGGCGGCGAGATCGAGGTGCACGCGGTTCTTCCCGGGTGTCGGATCGGACACCTTCTGGAAGCCGAGCCTGATGCCCTGTGGCAGGGCGACGATGAAGAACCAGCCGTCGTTCTCCTGCTCGATGCGGCCGCCCGTACGCTCGGCCCACCACGTCGCGATCGGAGCCGGATCGGTCGTGTCGAAGGTGATCATCGCGATGGTCGCTGTCATGGCGCGACGGTACCGCCGGGGACCGACACGCAATGCCCTTCGACGGACAGGCCCGATTTGGGTAGTCCTACTCAGGACAGGACGATTCGGCTCCGGCAGACTGATCCGCGATGTCGCGCATGGGGGATGACGACGACATCGCGCCCGGGACTTGATCGGGGGGTCGAGCTCCGGGTTGTAGGGACGAGGGATTCCGCAGCCGATCGGGACGGTGGCGGGGTCCCTCGTTCCGTCTCTCCTGTTCCGGGACTTCGGGTTCGGAGGATTCCTCGAGCCCGCCGGAA
>NZ_JBKFBA010000116.1:0-668 GCF_053345925.1 Rhodococcus sp. C26F | reverse complement strand
GAGCCAGCCGTAGATGGTGACGCGGCGTTCTGCGGACTGTTCTGCCCACCAGGCGTCCGCGTCGGCCGCGGTCGGACTCACCCGCTCCACCCCCGGCACTGAACGTGCTTCACGACACCGGCGGGCAGTTGCTCATCGCAGACCGAGCAGAGCCGGACGACCGGTTGTACGTTCGCCGCGGCGGACTGAATCGCGGATGCGACCGGAACGCTGTCTGTGACTCGGTATTTCGCGAGCTCCTCGGATTCCGTCATGTCCGGGCCTGCTTTCCAGCGTTCGCCGCGTCGACGAGCTCGCGTCGGTAGACGCGCAGGACGCGGGCACGGACGAAGGCCACGTTCAGTAGCACCCATCCGAGAAGGACGACCAGCCATCCCAGCTCGAGCGCTGCGCAGGCGAGGACGGCGACGACGAGGATCACCTCGACGATCGTGAACACGGTCAGCGTCTTCCTCGGCAACGGCCGATCGCGGTAATCGGTCATCGGTCGCTGTCCGTTCCGAGGGCCTCATGAAGCTCGGCGATCATGTTGTCCTCGCCGCCGGTGCCGAACTGCTGCCATGTGCGCAGCAACGATCGGATGCGGTCGACGACGACGGAGGCCGGGACATCCGACGGAACCTCGATCGGGTATCCGCCGGCGTCCTGACGCTTCTTCTCGAGTCCGT
>NZ_JBKFBA010000115.1:0-778 GCF_053345925.1 Rhodococcus sp. C26F | reverse complement strand
GGGTTGAATCATCTGGTGTTCCACGCGCCGGGTCATGATCAGAAGCGGTTCCTGGAACTGTTCGAGCGCGACCTCGCCCCCCGCCTGCGCGCACTGGCGTGACGAAAGACGTTGGCAGAAACATGGATACGGAAACACAGGATGTGACGACCACGGAGGCCTGGCAAGCCCTCGATGCCCATCGCGACGAGATCACCGCGGTGTCCCTGCGGGAGCTGTTCGCGATCGAACCGCAGCGCGCGCAGGCGTTGACCTCGCACGCCGGGGATCTGGTGGTCGATTTCAGCAAACAACGTCTCACCGGTCGCACTCTCGAACTGCTCCTCCAGCTGGCGGAGCAGACGGGTGTGGCCGCGGCTCGGGAGGCGATGCTCTCGGGTGCGCACATCAACGTCACCGAGGACCGGGCGGTGCTGCACACCGCCCTGCGCCTGCCCCGCGACGCGAACCTGATCGTCGACGGGGTCGATGTCGTCGCCGACGTCCACGCCGTGCTCGACCGGATGGGCCAGTTCACCGACCGCCTCCGCAGCGGCGACTGGCGCGGCGCCACCGGGCAGCCGATCGCCACGGTGGTCAACATCGGCATCGGCGGTTCGGATCTCGGGCCGGCGATGGTCACCCGCGCGTTGCGGCGTTTCCACGACGGGCCGGCGGCGCGGTTCGTCTCCAACGTCGACCCCGCGGATCTGACCGCGGCGCTGGCCGACCTGGACCCGGCCACCACCCTGTTCATCGTCGCGTCGAAGACGTTTTCCACCCTCGAAACCCTCTCCAA
>NZ_JBKFBA010000114.1:0-856 GCF_053345925.1 Rhodococcus sp. C26F | reverse complement strand
TAATGCGTTGGCTACGGCACGGATCCCGTGGAAGGAAACCCACACCTAGCGCCCACCGTTTACGGCGTGGACTACCAGGGTATCTAATCCTGTTCGCTACCCACGCTTTCGCTCCTCAGCGTCAGTTACTGCCCAGAGACCCGCCTTCGCCACCGGTGTTCCTCCTGATATCTGCGCATTTCACCGCTACACCAGGAATTCCAGTCTCCCCTGCAGTACTCGAGTCTGCCCGTATCGCCTGCAAGCCCGCAGTTGAGCTGCGGGATTTCACAGACGACGCGACAAACCGCCTACGAGCTCTTTACGCCCAGTAATTCCGGACAACGCTCGCACCCTACGTATTACCGCGGCTGCTGGCACGTAGTTGGCCGGTGCTTCTTCTGCAGGTACCGTCACTTGCGCTTCGTCCCTGCTGAAAGAGGTTTACAACCCGAAGGCCGTCATCCCTCACGCGGCGTCGCTGCATCAGGCTTGCGCCCATTGTGCAATATTCCCCACTGCTGCCTCCCGTAGGAGTCTGGGCCGTGTCTCAGTCCCAGTGTGGCCGGTCGCCCTCTCAGGCCGGCTACCCGTCGTCGCCTTGGTAGGCCATTACCCCACCAACAAGCTGATAGGCCGCGGGCTCATCCTGCACCGAAAAACTTTCCACCCCAGGACATGCATCCCGAGGTCATATCCGGTATTAGACCCAGTTTCCCAGGCTTATCCCAGAGTGCAGGGCAGATCACCCACGTGTTACTCACCCGTTCGCCACTAATCCACCCAGCAAGCTGGGCTTCATCGTTCGACTTGCATGTGTTAAGCACGCCGCCAGCGTTCGTCCTGAGCCAGGATCAAACTCTCCGTTGAAGACTCA
>NZ_JBKFBA010000113.1:0-944 GCF_053345925.1 Rhodococcus sp. C26F | reverse complement strand
TGGAAGACGCTACCCCCACCGAGGTTCTCCCGCCCCGGCAGATGACCAAGCACGACCTGCTGGTGGCGGGATTCCTCGCCCGCTACACCGGACAGTCGTTCGTCGCGTACCGGACCGACATGCGACTGTGGTTCGACTGTTCCCGCAGCTACGGACTCGACCCGATCTTCGGCATCGAACGCCCGCACATCGAGCTTTGGGCCCGGCACCTCGAGATCGAGCGCGGCAACGCGCCGGCCACCGTGCACCGCCGCCTGGTGTGCCTGCGCGTGTTCTTCTGGCTCATGCAGGAGGACGGCGTCATCAATAAGTCGCCGGCCGTCAACGTGAAGATGCCTCGCTGGACGACGGACCTGACGAAGAAGATCGGTCTCGAGCGCCAGGACTACCAGGCCCTGATGTTCACCGCGCGACAGTCCACCCCGGCCGACGAAGCGCTCGTCGCAATGCTCGGCCTCCTCGGGCTCCGGGTCTCGGAAGCGTGCTCGATCAACGTCGAGGACTTCCAGGACACCGAACGCGGGCACCGGGTCGTGCGGTTCACCGGCAAAGGCACGAAGTCCGCGTCGATCCCGCTGCCGATTCCGGTGCTGCGGTCGATGGAACGCGCAGCTGGTGAGCGTCGCAGTGGCGCACTGCTGTTGCGACGCGACGGGACTCGGATGACGCGGCGGTCTGCGGATCGTGTCGTGAAGCGTCTCGCGCGTCGCGCCGGGATCGGTAAGCCGTTGTCGTGCCACACGTTGCGACACACCTTCGTTGTCGCGGCGCTCGATGCGCAGGTGCCGTTGCGACAGGTGCAGATCGCGGCGCGACACTCGGACATCCGGCAGACACTCGCCTACGACCGCGGCCGGGTGAGCCTCGACAACCATGCCGCGTACGTCGTCTCAACGTTCATGGCCGCATAGCGACTGCGACAGCAAAGTGCCCCACCTCGTTTG
>NZ_JBKFBA010000112.1:0-984 GCF_053345925.1 Rhodococcus sp. C26F | reverse complement strand
GCCCCGTCGGGGCGGGAACCGCGCCGTGCGCTCGTTCGTTGGACGAACGAGTGGGAAATCGTGGTGCGGAAGGGGTGCGACGTGCACGGATACTCGAACCGTCTCAAAACGGCCGGTCTGTTGATCGGAATGTCCGCGCTGATCGTGTTCGTCGGAGCGTTGTTCGGCAATTCGACGATCCTGCTGATATCGATCGTGCTCGCCGTCGGCATGAACGGCTACGCGTACTTCAACAGCGACAAGCTCGCCCTGCGGGCGATGCACGCCCAGCCGGTCACCGAGGTGCAGGCACCGGCGATGTACCGGATCGTGCGCGAACTCGCGACTATGGCGCACCAGCCCATGCCACGGCTCTACATCAGCCCCACCAACGCCCCCAACGCGTTTGCCACGGGTCGTAACCCGCGCAACGCCGCCGTGTGCTGCACGACGGGCATCCTGGAGATCCTGAACGAACGGGAACTGCGCGCGGTGCTCGGCCACGAACTCGCCCACGTCTACAACCGCGACATCCTCATCTCGTCGGTCGCCGGCGCGATGGCCGCCGTCATCTCGGGCCTGGCGAACTTCGCGTTCTTCGCCTCGGCCTTCGGCAACCGGGAGGGTGGCGCGAATCCACTGGCGCTGCTGCTGGTTTCCCTGCTCGGCCCCATCGCGGCGTCGGTCGTCAAACTCGCCGTGTCGAGGTCGCGCGAGTACCAGGCCGACCAGTCCGGTGCCGAGCTCACCGGCGACCCGCTGGCCCTCGCGTCGGCGCTGCGCAAGCTCGCTCTCGGCACGCAGGCCGCGCCGCTGCCACCCGAACCGAAACTCGCGGCCCAATCGCACCTGATGATCGCCAACCCGTTCCGGGCGGGCGACAAGATGAGTCGGCTGTTCTCGACGCACCCGCCGATGGCCGACCGCATCGAACGGCTCGAGCGCATGGCCGGGATCCGCTGACCGGACGGCACCCCACAGACGACACCCCAGACGACTCCGCCC
>NZ_JBKFBA010000111.1:0-998 GCF_053345925.1 Rhodococcus sp. C26F | reverse complement strand
CCCGACCGGTGTTCGCAGCACCGTGCGGGGCCGATCTTGTTTGACGCAATGGAAGGTACGCGCGGTACCTGAGAGCAGCCTTGTAACTGCCATCGCGGGATGCGCTAGTGATGTGGCGGGCAGTGCCACGCATCAGTTCAGGTGAACATTCAACTCAACGTTGATCGTTGCCGTCGAGGTGCTCGAGCGCCCGTGTCGCCGCTTCGATCCGGGCGTCCCAGTCCTCGACCTCGGCGCGCTTCGCCGCCCGCGCCGCCTTCTGCGCCGGGGACGGCCACCCACCCTCACGGCCCCAGCGTTGGATCGTGTTCGTCGACATGCCCGTCAGGTCGGCCATCTCACGAACCGAACCGCCGGCCAACAATCCGGCGACGACCGCAGCCCGCAGCTCGGTTTCGGCGTCGTCGCGGGCACGCATCGCGGCGAGGATGCGTGCCCGCTCCGGATCGGGAATCAGTCCACGTTTCTGCGGAGTCACCCGAGCAGGCTATCCGGCGACCTCTTCCGCCTCGTCCTTCTGGCGGTACCGGCGCATCTGGATCTCGTAGAGCGCATCCTTCGCGGCGCGCCAGTCCTCATCGGAGGGGCGCTCGCTGCTGACATACAACGCCATGCGAACGCCGGGGAAGATCTTCACCCCCCATGCCCACCGGGCGAGAAGGTGCATCGCGGCTTGGTCACTCGGATAATGCACGGCCTTGTTGAACTTGCTGCCAACAATGGGGTCCTGCTCTCGCCAGAACCGGTTCTGCAGGAATCGATCGGAGACCACCCACCACGTGATGACGAGGATCGCGAGAGCGATCGCAACAACCACGAGAGTGAGCGGCAGAAGCCAGAAGCCGCGCCAGAAATCAGACATAGGTCGATCCTCTCAAAGGTGTAGCGATCACCGCCACATAAGGATGCGTTACGAGCGGGTGACCAGTCCCGCCGCGCGTGTGCCGCTCAATGTCCACCATCACCAGGGTCAGGTGTGGGAGCTGTCCGGCCCGTAG
>NZ_JBKFBA010000110.1:0-1138 GCF_053345925.1 Rhodococcus sp. C26F | reverse complement strand
GATACCCGATATCTGATGTGTGTGTTGTTTCAGATACCGCACAGTGGACGCGTAACATCTTCGTGGTAAGTCCTCGGCCTATTAGTACCGGTCACCTCCACCCATTGCTGGGCTTCCAGTTCCGGCCTATCAACCCGGTGGTCTGCCGGGGGCCTTACCCCCTCGAGGGGGTGAGAAACCTCATCTTGGAACAGGCTTCCCGCTTAGATGCTTTCAGCGGTTATCCCTTCCGAACGTAGCCAACCAGCCATGCCCCTGGCGGGACAACTGGCACACCAGAGGTTCGTCCGTCCCGGTCCTCTCGTACTAGGGACAGCCTTCCTCAAGTTTCTAACGCGCGCGGCGGATAGAGACCGAACTGTCTCACGACGTTCTAAACCCAGCTCGCGTGCCGCTTTAATGGGCGAACAGCCCAACCCTTGGGACCTACTCCAGCCCCAGGATGCGACGAGCCGACATCGAGGTGCCAAACCATCCCGTCGATATGGACTCTTGGGGAAGATCAGCCTGTTATCCCCGGGGTACCTTTTATCCGTTGAGCGACACCGCTTCCACATGCCGGTGCCGGATCACTAGTCCCGACTTTCGTCCCTGCTCGACCTGTCAGTCTCACAGTCAAGCTCCCTTGTGCACTTGCACTCGACACCTGATTGCCAACCAGGCTGAGGGAACCTTTGGGCGCCTCCGTTACATTTTGGGAGGCAACCGCCCCAGTTAAACTACCCACCAGGCACTGTCCCTGAACCAGATCATGGTCCGAGGTTAGAGGTCCAATACGATCAGAGTGGTATTTCAACAACGACTCCACCCATACTGGCGTATGAGCTTCACAGTCTCCCACCTATCCTACACAAACCGAACCGAACACCAATACCAAGCTATAGTGAAGGTCCCGGGGTCTTTTCGTCCTGCCGCGCGTAACGAGCATCTTTACTCGTAATGCAATTTCGCCGAGTCTGTGGTCGAGACAGCAGAGAAGTCGTTACGCCATTCGTGCAGGTCGGAACTTACCCGACAAGGAATTTCGCTACCTTAGGATGGTTATAGTTACCACCGCCGTTTACTGGGGCTTAAATTCTCAGCTTCGCCACCGAAATGGCTGACCGGTCCTCTTAACCTTCCAGCACCGGGCAGGCGT
>NZ_JBKFBA010000011.1:70899-150689 GCF_053345925.1 Rhodococcus sp. C26F | reverse complement strand
CGTGTGAGTCCGGGCCGGTCGGTGGTAGCGGGGACAGGATTCGAACCTGCGACCTCTGGGTTATGAGCCCAGCGAGCTACCGAGCTGCTCCACCCCGCGTTGCATGTCCAACCATACACGACTTCCGAGGGTGCTCTGACCACCCCTCGTCCCGGCCGCATCGCCAAGCCTTTGGCGCGCCCATCGAGCCGTACAAACGAGGGGGAGGATATGCGCGTTTTCCGCGGTTCCGACGCACAAAACCTCCCCTCATTGCGACTTCGAAGCCTCCCTTTTATCCGTCGATCTCGATCAGCGGGACCTGCGTAGTGTGCCGCGTCACAGGACCATAGTTTCGGTCCGTAGTCAGGTCGCCGTGTCACGGCTGCCTCGATACCGGTCCGCACGAACAGATTCGAGAGAGGGGCGGCATGCCTGCTGCGTCGAGGAGGTCGCCGATCCGTGCATTGGGTGCAGTGGTCGGGACCTGTGCGGTGCTGCTCACCGCATGTGGGTCGACCCCCGCCGAGAACTCCGGCGTCGGTGATCCTGCGCTTCCGCTGCACTACGCCACCGTCTTCGGCGTCTCGTCGTTCGATCCGCACAAGACGCGGATCACGAGTGACGCCACCATGCTCAACATGGTCTACGACCGCCTCGTCCATCGTGACGCAGCCGGCCAACCGATTCCAGGGCTCGCCGAGTCGTGGGAGATCGACGAGACCACGCTGACACTCCACCTGCGTGACGGGCCGGCTTTCTCCAGTGGCGCAGCCCTCGATGCCGATGCTGTGGTCGCCAACCTCCGACGTGCTCTCGAGCCCGACTCGATCACGGCACCGATGCTGGCCGGCGTGGTCGGGGTCGACGCAGTGGACGACCGTACGGTCGTGCTGACCTTCGAGGGTCCGGGCGCGCAGTACGTGCTGGCGTTGTCCGACCTCGCCGGAATGATCGTCGACCCGGACGCATTCGGAACTCCGGAGAAGGACGCCCAACTCGCACTCGCGCCCACCGGTGCGGGACGCTACGTCCTCGCGGAGTCCAGACCGGGTGCCGAGTACGAGTTCATCGCCAGAGCAGATTATTGGGACCCCGACGCGATCGGCACCGAAACCTTCGTCTGGACCGTGATGACCGATCCGCAGGCGCGTCTGAGCGCCGTGTCGGCAGGGGACATCGATGTCGCCATCACCACGCCGCTGACGATCGACGCAGCCGAACAGCAGGGCCTTCGGGTGGAGACAGCACTTCGGCTCGACCACATGGCGCTCAACTTCAACCGGAACCGCAGCGAGTTCGGCAACCTCGACGTGCGCAAAGCCATCGCTCACGCGATCGACCGCCAGGGCATCGCGGACACAGCGATGGAGGGTCACGCTGAAGCGGCGACGCAGAATTTCCCGAAGGACTACTTCGCGTACGACCCGGATCTCGCCGACGACTATCCGTACGATCCCGAACGGGCACGACAGTTGCTGTCCGATGCGGGGCTGCCGGAAGGATTCTCGTTTACGGCGATTCTGCTGAATCTGCCCGAGAACGTGCAGGTGGCGCAGATCGTGCAACAACAACTTGCACAGGTCGGCATCGAGATGAAACTCGAACCGTTGCCGCCGTCGGATGCGTCACCGACCTTCTACCGAGGGGACGCCGACGCATTCCTCACGACCTTCACCGGTCGTTCCGATCCGGCGTTGTTGCTGTCCGCGCTCTACGGTGAGAATTCGCCTCAGAACCCCTCCCGTACCACTGCGCCGGGCTTCCAGGAGGCGCTCGACTCCGCCAACCGCGAGACCGACCTGCAGACCCGAGGGGGCAAGCTCGGAGAGGTCTCGAAGACCGCCATGGACAACGTCCTCACCGTGCCCTTGGTCTTCTTCGAACTCGGATCGACGCTCACCGACCAGGTCGTCGGATACGAGACGAACCTGTTGATCGACGAATGGCGTGGCGTCGGTATCGCTTCCTCCTGACCGGTCGCCCACCCCAGAAACGAAGGAATCCAATGTCTCGTAGATCGCTGGCCTCGGTCGTTGCTGCCTTCGCGACCGCACTGCTTCTCGCCGGCTGCGGAACGTCGGCTGCAACCGACGCCACCGCAGAGATCGACCCGCAGGCGACCCTGCGTTATGCCACGACGTACGGTGCGTCGTCCTTCGATCCGCACAAGACGCGGATCACCAGCGATTCGACCATGCTGAATCTCGTCTACGACCGGCTGGTGCATCGTGATCGGAACGCGGATCCGGTGCCCGGGCTCGCCGAATCCTGGGAGTTCTCCGAGGACGGATCCACTCTGACGTTGAACTTGCGTCAGGACGTGACCTTCGCGGACGGAACCCCGCTCGACGCACCTGCAGTGGTGGCGAACCTGCGCCGTGCACTGGAGCCCGACTCGATCACGGCCGCGATGCTCGCAGGCGTCGAGTCTGTGGAGGCGGTCGACGCACACACCGTGGCGCTCCGCCTGAACGGTCCGGGTGGGCAACTCGTTCTCACGTTGTCGGACCTTCCGGGAATGATCATCAACCCCAACGCTTTCGGCACTCCCGACAAGGACGCCGCACTCGTACTCGACCCCGCGGGCGCCGGCCGGTACACCGTGGTCCAGTCCCAGCCGGGTGCCCAGTACCGCTTCACCGCCCGCGACGACTACTGGGATCGGGAAGCGGTGCAAGCCGCGGAATTCGAGTGGGTCGTCATGACCGATCCACAGACCCGGGTGAACGCGGTCGCCTCCGACCAGCTCGACGCCGCCATGGCGACACCGATGTCGCTCGACCCCGCCGAGCAACAAGGCTTGCAGACGCACGTCCAGACGAGCCTCAACAACTACGTCCTCAATCTGAACCGAACCCGGAGCGAGTTCGGCAAGCTCGAAGTACGACAGGCGCTCGCTCACGCAGTGGACCGCGAATCGGTGGTGGAGACGGCACTCGAGGGGCACGGTGAGCCCGCGAGCCAGAACTTCCCGGTGGGATACTTCGCCCACAACGAGGCCCTCGACGGTCAGTACGCCTTCGATCCCGACAAAGCGAAGCAACTGCTCGGTGAAGCAGGCATTCCGGGCGGATTCTCCTTCGTCGCAGGCGTTTCCAACCTTCCCGAAAACCAGATGATCGGTCAGATCCTGCAGGAACAGCTCGCACGTGTCGGCATCACCATGGAGATCCGCTCCATGACACCGACGGACCTCAATCCCGCGTTCAATCGCGGCGAACTCGATGCCATCCTCACCACGCTCGTCGGTCGTGCGGACCCCTCGCTGCTGCTGACCTCCTTCTACGGTCAGGATTCGCCCCAGAACCCCTCCCGCGACGCGATTCCGGGATTCCGGGAAGCCATGGAAGCTGCCAACCGCGCCACCGACCCCGAGGAGCGCGCTGTGCTGCTCGGTGAGGTGAACGCCGTGGTGATGAACCACGCGGCGATGCTGCCGATCGCCTTCGCCGAACTCGGTGCCGTTGCCTCGGACCGGTTGGTGGGTTACGAGCCCAATCGGGTGGTCGACGAATGGCGCGGTGTCGGCGTGGCCGCCCCGTGACGTACGGCCCGACGGGCAGCCTCGCGGCCGTAATCACACACGGATCGTGAATCGAAGGAGCACAGAATGTTTCGACTCATCGGACAGCGGTTGCTGGCGGTCGTCCCGTTGCTGATGATCGCCACGGCCATCACCTTCGGTCTGATCTTCCTGATTCCAGGCGACCCGGCACACCGGATCGCCGGAGAGTCGGCGACACCTCAGCAGATCGAGACGGTCCGTGAGGAGCTCGGCCTCGACCAACCGGTCCTCGTGCAGTACTTCGACTTCCTGTTCGGACTGGTGCGTGGCGATCTCGGTACGAGTTTCACGTACCAGGCCCCAGTGCTGGAGATGATCGTCGATCGTCTCCCCGTGACGTTCTCGTTGGCGATGGTGGCCGTGGTCGTGGCGCTTCTCGTGGGTATTCCGGCAGGAATCATCGGAGGAAGCAGGCCCGGAAGCTGGCAGGACCGTGCCACCGGCGTGGGGTCGACACTCGGCGTCGCTACACCCAACTTCGTCCTGGGTCTGCTCCTCGTGCTCGTCTTCTCCCTGACGCTGCGGGTTCTTCCCGCCACCGGATACACCCCGCTCTCGAAGGGGCTGTGGCCGTGGCTCAGCCACCTGCTGTTGCCGGCGATCGCCCTGGGGTTGGCCGCGGCCGCCGAGATCGCACGCCAGCTACGCAGTTCCATGATCGAAGTGATGCAACAGGACTACGTTCGCACCGCCATCGCCAAGGGCCTGAGTCGTCGCAGTGTCCTGTGGAAGCACGCCTTGAAGAATGCCTTCATTCCGACGGCGACGGTCCTGGGCATGCAGATCGCGTTCCTGCTCGGCGGCACGGCCGTCATCGAGTCCGTCTTCGGTCTGAAAGGTCTCGGAGATTTCGCGGTGCAATCGGTGCTCTCCGGAGACCTGCCCGCCATTCAAGGAGTCGTGATCTTCGGCGTGTTCGCCACTGTGATCATGAGTCTGCTCGTCGACATCTCCTACGGCTACCTCGATCCGAGAACAAGGAGCGCCGCATGAGCGACATCACCGTCTCGACGAAGCCGGCAGACGACACGATCGTAGCCGTCGGCGAATCCCCACGTCACAGGTTCCTTCGCCGATTCCGGAACCGTCCGGGAGCCGTGGTCGCTGCCGTCTTTCTCGTCCTCGTCGCGGTTCTCGGACTACTTGCGCCTCTGATTGCTCCGCACGACCCGATCGTGCAGGAGCTGACCGCACGCCGGCTGCCTCCGCTGTCCGACGGATATCTGCTCGGCACCGACAATCTGGGTCGTGACACGCTGTCCCGGTTGCTCTACGGTGCGCGTGTCGCAGTCTCGGCGGCGCTCATCTCGGTGTCGGTCGGACTGCTCATCGGTGTCGTTCCTGCCCTGATCGCCGGGTTCCTCGGCGGCTGGTGGGACACTATCCTCTCGCGGGTCGCCGATGCCTTTCTCAGCTTCCCCCCATTGCTGCTGGCGATGGCCATCGTCGGCGTGATGGGCACCAACCTCACCAACGCGATGATCGCGATCGGAATTGTGTTCGGTCCCAGATTCTTCCGCGTGGTACGCGGGGCTGTGATCGGAGTACGTGAGAGCACCTTCATCGAGGCCTCCCGCAGTATCGGCACTCCGACCGCGCGGATCGTGCGCATGCATGTACTCCCGCACACGCTGTCCCCCTTGATCGTCCAGATCAGCCTGGCGTGCGGGTTCGCGTTGCTCGCCGAGTCGTCGCTCAGTTTTCTCGGGCTGGGTGTCCAGCCGCCCGAGGCGAGTTGGGGCCGCATGCTCGCAGAAGGGCGCGAAGCGTGGAACTACACGGCCTGGCCGGTGGTGATTCCAGCCCTGATGATCATCCTGGCCGTTCTGGCCTGCAACACCCTCGGTGACGGCATCCGTGACTCGGTGGGCCGCGAGAACCGGAGCGAATGATGACCGAACCATTGCTGCGCGTCGACGGTCTCGGCGTCGAGTTTGCGACCGGCTCCGGCTGGACATCGGTCCTGCAGGGCGTCTCCTTCGATGTGGCGGCCGGCGAACTCGTCGGGCTCGTCGGTGAATCCGGCTCCGGCAAATCCGTCACCTGCTCGTCCGTCCTACGACTGCTGCCGGCGAATCAGTCCCGCATCGTTTCCGGAGGTATCCGGTTCCGCGGACGTGATCTGCTGACGATGCCGGATCGCGAACTCGCGGACGTACGCGGCAACGACATCGCGATGATCTTCCAGGAACCGATGACGAGTCTGAATCCGGTCTTCACGGTCGGGGACCAGATCTCCGAAGTGGTGCGGCGACACCGAGGCGTGAACCGGAAGGCGGCACTGGCGCGCGCCGTAGAGGTGCTCGACCTCGTCGGTATCCCGAACGCGACCCGCCGAGTGCGTCAGTACCCGCACGAGTTCTCGGGCGGTATGCGCCAGAGGGTCATGATCGCGATGGCGCTTGCGTGCGAACCGTCCCTCCTCATCGCGGACGAACCCACGACGGCACTCGACGTCACCATCCAGGCTCAGGTGCTCGACCTGATCAGGGACATGGCAGAACGGTTCGAGATGGGTGTGCTGTTCGTGACACACGACCTCGGGGTGGTGGCCGATCTGTGCACCGAGGTGGTGGTCATGTATGCCGGACAGGTGGTCGAGAAGGCCCGCACCGAAGAACTGTTCGCGGCTCCGAAGCACCCGTACACACAAGGTCTGTTGCGGTCGGTCCCGACCATCGACGGTCGCAGCGACCTGCACACCATCCCCGGCGCTCCGCCCGCACCCGGATCGATGCCGAGGGGGTGCCGCTTCGGACCGCGCTGTGCGCATCGCCGCGACGAATGCGATGCCGTGATACCGCTCCACGTGCTGGAGAACGAGCGCATGTCTCGCTGTGCACGGGTGACCGATCTGATGCTGGAGGGAAACCGATGACCGTCGAACTCGCCGACGTCGAGACGAAGCAACCATTGCTGACGGTCCGTGGGCTGCGCGTGGAGTTCCCCGTCGGTAGCCGAACGGCGCGCCGGAAGCAGATGGTGCGCGCCGTGGATGAGGTCGATTTCGACATCTTCCCTGGTGAGACGTTCGCCTTGGTCGGTGAGTCGGGTTCGGGCAAGTCGACGACGGCCCGTGGAATCCTGCGGCTCGTCGATGTCGCTCAGGGATCCGTCGTGCTCGACGGTGTAGACGTGACGGCACTGAGCAGAAGTGAACTCCGCACCGCCAGACGCCATATGCAGATGGTCTTCCAGGATCCCTATTCCTCGTTGGATCCCTCGCACACGGTCGGGGATGCGATCGCCGAGCCCCTGCAGGTACATACCGATCTCTCCGATGACGACCGACGCCGCAAGGTCGGTCGGCTGCTCGAGCAGGTCGGTTTGCGCGCGGAGCACGCCGATCGGTATCCCTACGAGTTCTCCGGTGGACAGCGCCAGCGCATCGCCATCGCGCGTGCCATCGCCGTGGAACCGAAATTGGTGATCGCGGACGAGGCTGTCAGCGCGCTCGACGTCTCGACGCAGAATCAGGTCATCGCGCTGCTCGAACAGCTCTCCGCGGAACTGGGCATCGCCTACCTGTTCATAGCGCACGATCTGGCGGTGGTGCGTCACATCGCCCACACCACGGCCGTGATGTATCTCGGGCGAATCGTCGAATGGGGACCGACGGAACGTCTGTTCACCGAACCGGCGCATCCGTACACGCAAGCATTGCTGTCCGCGGTCCCCGTCCCGGACCCGGCACGGCAACGCCGCCGGGAGCGCATTCGCCTGAGTGGAGAACTGCCCGATCCGGCGAACCCGCCGGCAGGATGCGCCTTCAGCACCCGTTGCCCACTGGTCATGCCGGTGTGCCGGGAGAGTCGACCGGCTGTCACAGAAGTGGCAGGAGGGGGACAGGTCGCCTGCCACTTGCACCCATCAGAACAACGGCCCGCCTCCGAAGATGTCCCGGTGTGAATCGGGTTGGTTGCCTTCGACGTCCGCGACGCCGTAGTCGAGTGCGGTCTCGGCGGTGATGAGGGTGCGACCGCTGCGCGCGTTCACCTCGGGATCGGCCGCAAGCGCGACGATCACCCGTCCGATGAACTTCGGTGTCTCGGCGTTGGCCAACGAGAAGCCCTCGAAGTTGTCGATGCCGCGGGCGAGCATGGCCTCGTTCTTCACCAGTCCCGGCCACAGCGACAGGGTGGTCACCCCGGTGCCGCGGAGTTCGACGGCCATGTCGGCGGCCATCTTGTCCAGGCCCGCCTTCGACATGCCGTACAGCACCGAATGCAGGTAACCGCGGGTGCCGAACGACGAGATGTTGACGATCATCCCGCTGTTGCGCGGCACCATCAGTTGCGCGGCTTCGACGGAGGCGACGTAGTGCGCGCGGAGGCCGACGCCGATCAGGCTGTCCCAGTCGCTGATCGGGCGCTTCCAGAACGGCTCGGAGAATCCGGCGAACCCCGGCGGTGATGCCCACACGTTGTTGACGAGCAGGTCGAGGCGGGAGTCCTGCTCGTCGGCGATCCGGCCGAACAGTTCGTGGATCTGTGCGTCGTCGCGGTGGTCGCACTGCACCGCGATGCCGTGCCCGCCGCGTTCGGTGACCTCCGCCGCGGTGCGGTCGAGTGGTCCGTCGACGCCGACGGGGCCGCGGGCGGTGACGTAGACGGTCCAGCCGTCGAAACCGAGCGCGCATGCGATGCCCTTGCCGACGCTGCGACTCGCGCCCGTGACCAGCGCGACCTTTGCTTCTGCCATTACTGCACCACTTCCACGTCGTCGGTGAGAGCCCGCTGGATCGACCACAGCACCTTCACGTGGCAGCGGGAGATCTTCCATTCGTCGTTCTCGACCACGTAGTCGTCGTCGTAGTCGAGCGCGGTGACCCGTTCGGTACGGGCACGCAGATCCACCTGCCGGAATCGCAGCGTCCAGGCGCCGGTCGCGGTGTCGGGCCCGGTCAGGTGGATGCTCGGATGCATGCCGTGATGCATGTCGAGCACGACGTAGCGGTCGTCGATCCGTTCGAGAGCGATCCGGGAGTAGATGTCGACCAGGGCGTCGGCGTCGTCGAAGCTGCCCAGCGCCGGCCCGTAGTAGATGTCGGCACCCTCAGCGACGAAGCACCTGCGCATCGCCTTCGGGTCCTTGGCGTCGCACGCCCGGAAGTAACGATGCTTGAGCATCCTGATCTCTTCGAGGGCTTCGAGCCGGGCCAACCGTTGTTCGACGGTGTCCATCGGGGTGCCTTCCGGTCGGGGACGAACGGTGTCCCGGACCCTAGCCCGCAACCGTGAGACCGGAGGGTGATGCTCCCACTGACCGGGCGGGCGCCCGCGTCTCAGCCCTTCAGCTTCCATTCCGCGAGATCGACTGCGGTGGAGATCGCTTCGAGCAGCACGGCCATGCGTTCGGCCGGACCCGGCGCGGCGAGAACCGCATAGCGGTCCGCTTCCCCCATCGGCACGTACCGGGCGAGCGCGAACAGTCGCGCCCCCGGATCCTCCGGTAGTTCGGTGGTGGCGGGAGGCAGTGGAGCCCGGCCACCCGTGAGGCGGTCGAGCACCCCGTACAACCGGCCCATCGGTCCGGTGATCGCGGCGAAATCCACCGGCCCCGAATCGGTATCGGGCCAGGGCTCCACCTCGGCGAGGGGGTAGGGATCGTCGGGAAGCCATCGGGTGACGCGAATACGCTCCTCCGCAATGCATTCGAGTTCGCGGCGACCCGCACCGACCTCGGTGTCGACCATGATCCGCGCGATGGTGCCGACGTCGTGTCGCTGCTCGCCTCCGCCCACTTCGTGTCCTCGGGCGATGAGGACAACCCCGAAACGGGGGCCGTCCGGCGATGCCGTGCAATCCTGGACGAGCTGCTGATATCTCGGCTCGAAGATGCGCAACGGAAGGTCGGACCCGGGAAGCAGCGCGGTGCCGAGCGGGAACATGGGAAGTATCGGCATCAGGGCATCCTCAGGCGCGGGGTCGGGGGAGCGGGGATCGGTTCGTCGCGAGCGATCTCGGTGAGCAGATGATCGGCCCAGCTCGCGAGGCCGTCGATGTCGAGCCGGTACGGCGGTTCGTCCTCGTAGTGCCGCACCCGCGCCTGTCCCTGCTTCAGCAGCGACGCCGCGCCGGTGGGGTTGCCCCGGAGCAGATGGGTCAGCCCCACGGCGAGCTGGGCGAGACCCTGCCAGAGGGGACGTTCTTCGGGCGGTGCCTTCTTCCACATCGCCTCGAAGACCTCGTGGGCATGGAACGGAAAGCCGTGGTCGAGGAGGCGCTGACCTTCGGCGATAGTCTCCTCGACATCCAGATCGAGGTCTTCGGGAACACGTTCGACGCCTTCTTCGCCCGGCGGCAACGGACGCCCCAGGGCGTCGCGTGGACGCGCGTTCTGCGGCCTGCCGTCGGGTGTGCGGTCCCGGTCCGTCATGTCGCCAGCCTAGACGAACGACAGGTTCGGGAAGGGATCACTGCCGTCGCAGGACGCCGCTCCGATCCTCGTGCGACGACCTGCGCGCCCAGGACAGCTGCGCCGACAGTTCCCGGACGAATGCGTCGACGGTGCCCGGCGCGACGCGGAGGTCGGGGCCGGGGAGGAAGAGGTACCGGCCGTCGCCCACGACGTCGAACCAGCCGATGTCGGCGACGGGCGTGTACCCCGGATTCGAGTACCGCAGGATGCGGATGCTGCCGGTGGCCGAGCGTTCGCGACGCAGCAACCGGCGCAACGATTCTGCGTGCGTGCCACCCGCCGGACGACGGACAGCGCCGAACTCGGACGGCTCGAGCACGTCGCGGCTGGGCGCGGTGCGTGCCGGTTCGCGGCCCGCCGCCACGGCCGGAAGGTGTCCGACGATCGCGCCCACGAGGTCGGTGGTGGCGGCGATGCGGATGTCGCCCGTGGCGGGAGCTTGACGGGCGAGGACGGACTGCTCGCCGGTCGCGGAGGCACGGACGAAGACCTCGCAGCTCGGATCGGTGGAACGGCCGTAGACCTCCACCGCGACCTCCCCGGTCAGCAGGATCCGCATCGCGTCGTCGAGGGCGGGGTCGGGAGTCTCGTGCAGCCACGCGCGAGCGGCCTGCAGGTTCGCGGCGTGCTCGTCCTCCCACATCGCCGAGGTGCGATAACGCAGGGGGAAGGGGAACTCGTCGCCGCCCGCGGCGGTCCACGACGCCAGGAATCGGTCGGGTGTCAGATGCCGGTCCACAGCGCTCAGGCCCCCAGAACCGGCGGGGCGGTGTCGGGCAGCGACCCGATCAGTTCGTTCCCGTTCTCCCCGGTGACGAGATAACCGGCCGCGCGTTTGTCCTGTTCGTCTCCGCGGGACGAGGCGGGTGCCATGCCGGGCATCATGCCGAACGGGCGCACACCGGCACCGCGAGTCGCGGCGGCACCGGGTTGAGCCGCAGTACCGCCGGCGGGTGCTGCTCCCGCGACGAGCGGAGCGGGTCCCGCCGCGGGCGATGCGCCACTGGCCGACCCGACGCCACCGGCGCCCGGTAGGCCACCTCCGAAACCTGCACCCGCTCCGGAGGACGGCGAACCGTACGACTGACCGGTCGGGCTTCCCAGGGCGCCGCTCGCTGACGGGGTGGTGGATGCAGGAGTGGTCGCCGCAGGATCGTCCGAGCCCGCCCTGCCTGCCGAATCCGAACCTTCCGACCGGCCGTCCGTACCTTCACCGGACGTCGATGCGTCCGTACGGTTCTCCACTTCTGTGGCGGTCTGCCCACCCGGACGCTCTTCGTCCCCGTCCGGGATTCCTGTCGGGTCGCCGACGGTCCGGGCGCCGCCGACACCTGATGTGCCGTAGCCCTGGGGAACGAATGCTTCGGTGGCGCGACTCGTGGTGGCGGCATACGGGGAGGGCAGGACCGGAACCGCTGTGCCGGAATCGCGGTAATACGGCTTGTAGAGGGCTTCCATCACCCGCACGGCCTGGGCGCGAACGGCTTCCTCCTGCCGGGCGGCAGCAACACCCGCGACGGGATCGAGCGCGTACACGACCGACGACGTGTTCGCCGTGGGTGGAGGCACGGACGCTCGCACCCGCTCGCCGACGTCGGCAGCGATGCGGAGTTTCTCGGACGTCGCGCGTGCGGCATCGGACAACTGTTGTGCGGATTCGCCGAATCGCACTGTCGCGTCCATCGCGGCCTCGGCCGCCGGACCCTCCCAGTGCCGGCCGATGAGCTTGCGGATCATCAGCGTTCCCCACGCGACGGTGAGGCTGAAACCCTTTCCGAGTTCGGCCCATTCGGTGGCCAAGGTGGTCATCGCGACGGGATGGATGCTCTGGGCGAGCCGGTGGATGTCGGCATGCTCCATGCCGTGGAAGTTCTCGAACGCTGCGATGTATTCGGGATCGACTCCCGCGTCGATGCGCGCGGCCAGCGCGTCGTAATTGGATTGCCGGCGGGAGACGGAATCGGGGACCGGGGCGTCGACCCCGAGCGACACCAGTAGTCGGTCGACGACGTTGTCATTCGTGGACATGGACGACAGCTCCCCCTCGATGCTCTCGCGTCTCGAGGAGCCGACGGCGGCGCGATATCCCTCTGCCCACGTAGATCCCCCCGATCCGATGGTGGCGACGATGCTAACGCACGGCACCGACCAGACGCAGGGCAAGATCGGCATACAGGTCGCTGATCGTCGCGGCGTCGTCGTAGCGGCCCGAGGGATACCAGCGGCAGACGTCGACGCAGAGCGACATCAGGGCGAGAGTGACACCTTCGGCATCCGGGAGGGTGAACTCGCCCGAGACGTGGCCGGCGTCGACGATACCCCGCACGACCTGCGTGGTCTGCCGTCGTAGTCCGACGATCGTGCGGTAGTGCTCGCGGTCGAGCGCGGCCAGCTCGTACTGGATGACCCGGCTCCACCGGTGGTTCTCCGCCTGCCAGGCGGCGAAGCGTCCGATGACGGAAGCGAGCCGGTCGGACGGCTCGGCGTCGGGGCGGTCGGCGTTCTCGGCGACCTGCAGGGCGAGGGCGTGGCCCTCGTAGGCGATGGCGAAGAGCAGTTCTTCCTTGGACGCATAGTGCGGATACATCGCGGCGGGACTCATACCGAGTCGGGCCGCGATCCGGCGGGTCGTGGTGCCGCCGTAGCCGTGCTCCGCGAACTCTTCTATCGCGGCCGTGCGGATGCGAGCCGCGGCCTTGGATTCGCCGACGACGTCGTCCCATGCATCACTCACGAGGGCGCTTCCGTTCTGTCCGGTTGTGTTGACAAGCCCGCTACGACATCGCACGATAAGCGAGCGCTTAGAAATAAGCCAGTGCTTATCGACTTGGTAACGGTGGGTGCGACGCGGGGTCCTCTCCGCGCTGCCACGCCTGCGGCGACATAGGATCCGCCGAAGGGAAGAATAGGACCTGGCTCTGAAAGGCAGTGCTGTCCAACCAAATTGGATACAGGCTGTTTGGTGGATGAGAAGGCGGTCGGCTATACAGTTCCTGTAGGCCCCGTCACAGCGAGGAGATGACGTATGTCCGTGCTCGACCGCTTCCGTCTCGACGGCCGCGTTGCCATCGTCACCGGTGCCTCTTCGGGCCTCGGTGTCGCATTCGCCCGAGGGCTGGCCGAGGCAGGAGCCGACGTCGTGCTCGCCGCACGTCGCATCGACCGTCTCGAGGAGACCGCCGCGCTGGTCCGGGAGGCCGGACGGAAGGCCGTCACGGTCGAGACCGACATCGCCGATCCCGAACAGGCGCAGCGCATGGTCGATCATGCGGTCGAGCAGCTCGGCCGGGTGGACATCCTCATCAACAATGCCGGTATCGGCACCGCCGTCCCCGCGACCAAGGAGACCCCCGAGCAGTTCCGGCAGGTCATCGACATCAACCTGAACGGATCCTATTGGGCGGCACAGGCTGTCGGCCGTGTGATGCAGCCCGGTAGTGCGATCGTCAACATCTCGTCGGTCCTCGGCCTCACCACGGCGGGCCTCCCGCAGGCCGCGTACTCGGCGAGCAAGGCGGGCGTCATCGGCCTCACGCGCGACCTGGCGCAGCAGTGGGGAGCACGCAAGGGAATCCGCGTCAACGCCATCGCACCCGGCTTCTTCCACACGGAGATGACGGACGAATACCAGCCCGGATACCTCGACTCGATGAAGCAGCGAATCATCCTCGGCCGGACCGGCGATTCCGAGGAGATCGCGGCCACCGCAGTCTGGCTGGCATCCGACGCCGCCGCCTACGTCACCGGTCAGACCATCGCCGTGGACGGCGGACTCACCATCACCTGACGGCACCACCCATCCCCCAACGGAGGAACGCTATGAGCACACAACCCCGCACTGCCATCGTCACCGGAGCCGCACGCGGCATCGGCGCAGCCGTAGCGAAGCGGCTCGCCGGCGACGGCTACCAGGTCGCCGTCCTCGACCTCGACGAATCCGCCTGCAAGGACACCGTTTCGGCTATCGAGTCCGCCGGTGGCAAGGCGCTCGCCGTGGGTGCCGACGTCTCCGACGAGAAGTCCGTCGCCGCTGCCGTCGAGAAGGTCGCCACCGAACTCGGCGAGCCCACCGTCCTGATCAACAACGCCGGCATCACGCGCGACAACCTGCTGTTCAAGATGACGGTCGAGGACTGGGACGCCGTCATGAACGTGCACCTCCGCGGCGCCTTCCTCATGACGCGTGCCGTCCAGAGCCACATGGTCGACGCCAAGTTCGGTCGCATCGTCAACCTCTCGAGCACGTCGGCCCTCGGCAACCGTGGCCAGGTCAACTACTCCGCTGCCAAGGCCGGCATGCAGGGCTTCACGAAGACCCTCGCGATCGAGCTGGGCAAGTTCGGTGTCACCGCCAACGCCATCGCGCCGGGTTTCATCGCCACCGAGATGACCGCCGCGACCGCCGAGCGTCTCGGCCTGTCGTTCGACGACTTCAAGTCGAACATCGCAGCCAACATCCCGGTCGGCCGTATCGGCGAGGTCGACGACATCGCCCACACCGCATCGTTCCTCGCGTCCGAGGGCGCAGGCTTCGTGTCCGGTCAGGTCATCTACGTGGCCGGTGGCCCGAAGGCCTGATCCCCTTCCGTACGACCGCGGCGCCGCGTCCCNGCGGCGCCGCGGTCTTTTCTGATGCGGATCGAACGGAACGGCCCGACCGTGTCGGTCGCCGCGGTTAATCTCTCCGGCATGAGCGAGAAGGTCAAGGGACCCCAGTCGTACTTTCCGTCGATCGAGCAGAAGTACGGACGCCCGATCGAGGAGTGGAAGAACATGATCCGCGCCTCGGGTCTCGCCAAGCACATGGAGCTCGTGAACTGGCTGAAGCGGGAACACGGGATGGGCCACGGGCACGCCAATGCTCTCGTCGCCCACACTCTGAAGGAACAGAAGTCCGAGTGACGAGAGCGTCCGACTACGCCAGCCGCGGGGGTGCGGTGCGGTAGGTCGCGGGGGTGGCGCTGAGTCGGATCGGGTTGGCGATCTGACGAAGCGGAGCGTCCCGGTCGGGATCGTCGATCGACACCACCGGCGACAGGCCGAGTCGTTCGGCGAGCGCGACCGCGTCGGCGATGTCGTTGAGCGGACCGCACGGCACCCGGGCTGCGGTCAGCGCGTCGAACCACGCGTCGGCGGTGTCCGTCGACAGCAGTTCGTCGATGATCTTCGTCAGTTCCTCCCGGTTCGCGACGCGGGCGGTGTTCGTGGTGAACCGCTCGTCGGTGGCGAGTTCGGGAGCGCCGAGAACCTCGACCAGCGAAACGAATTGACGATCGTTGCCCACGGCGAGGACGAACGGCCGGTCGGCGGTGTGGAAAACCTCGTAGGGCGCGATGCTCGGATGACGATTGCCCATGGCTTTCGGCACCACGCCCGCCGCGACGTAGCCCGACGACTGGTTCGCCAGCGCCGACAACAGGGACGACAACAGGTTGACCTCGACGCGCTGGCCCTCGCCGGTGCGGTCGCGGTGCCGCAGCGCGGCGAGGATGCCGAGCGCAGCGTGCATTCCGGTGATGATGTCGACCACGGCGACACCGACCTTGGTGGGTGTCGCATGGTCGGGCCCGGTGATGCTCATCAGGCCGCCGACGGCCTGGATGAGCAGGTCGTAACCGGGCAGGTTGTTGTGTCCGCCGAAGCCGGTGATCGAGGTGTAGACGATGCCGGGGTCGAGTTCCCGGACCTGCTCGTATCCGAGCCCGAGCCGAGTCATCGTGCCGGGCAGGAAGTTCTCGACGACGACATCGGCGCGGGCGACGAGATCGCGTGCCTGCTCGAGTCCTTCGTCGGTGGTCAGATCGATGGCCACCGACTTCTTGTTGCGGTTCACGCCGAGGAAGTAGGTCGACTCGTCGCCGACCCAGGGCGGTCCCCAGTGCCGGGTGTCGTCTCCGAAGCCGGGCCGTTCGATCTTGACGACCTCCGCCCCGAGGTCGGCGAGCAGCATGGTGGCGTAGGGGCCGGCGAGCACGCGACCGAAGTCGGCGATCACCAGCCCTTCGAGCGCACCGGGAAGGGTGGTCACCGGAAGGCCGCCTCGCCGGTCAGGGCCTTGCCGATGGTCAACTGGTGGACCTCGGAGGTGCCCTCGTAGGTCAGCACCGATTCGAGGTTGTTGGCGTGACGGATGACGGGGTACTCGAGCGTGATTCCGTTGGCGCCGAGGATGGTCCGGCACTCGCGGGCGATGGCGATGGCCTCACGCACGTTGTTGAGCTTGCCGAGGCTGACCTGCTCCGGGGCGATCTCGCCGCGGTCCTTGATGCGACCGAGGTGGTAGGCGAGCAGGTGGCCCTTGCCGACCTCGAGCGCCATGTCGGCGATCTTGGCCTGGGTGAGCTGGTAGCCGGCGAGCGGCTTGTCGAACACCTCGCGGGACTGCGAGTACTCGATGGCGGTCTCGAGGCAGTCGCGGGCGGCACCGATGGCACCGAAGACGATGCCGAAGCGGGCCTCGCCGAGGGAGGTCAGCGGTCCGCGCAGACCCTTGGCCTTCGGCATCATCGCCGAGGAGGGCAGACGCACGCCGTCGAGGACGAGCTCCGAGGTGACCGAGGCGCGCAGCGACAGCTTGGAGTGGATCTCCGGTGCGGAGAAACCGGGGGTGTCGGTGGGGACGACGAAGCCGCGGATGCCCTTGGCGCCTTCTTCGAGGTCGGTCTGCGCCCAGACGACGGCGACGTCGGCGATCGAGCCGTTGGTGATCCACATCTTGGTCCCGTTGAGGATCCAGTCGTCACCGTCGCGCTTGGCGTTGGTGCGCATCCCGGCGGGGTTGGAACCGAAGTCGGGCTCGGTCAGGCCGAAGCAGCCGATGGCCTCGCCGGCGGCCATGCGGGGGAGCCATTCCTGCTTCTGCTCCTCGCTGCCCCAGTGGTGGATGGAGAACATCGCCAGCGAGCCCTGCACGGACACGAGGCTGCGGATGCCGGAGTCGACGGCCTCGAGTTCGAGGCAGGCCAGGCCGTAGGCGGTGGCGCTCATGCCGGCGCAGCCGTAGCCGTCGAGGTGCATGCCGAGCACACCCAGCTGTCCGAGTTCCTTGGCGAGCTCCCGCGCCGGGAGCTTCGCTTCCTCGAACCACTGGGCCACGTGAGGGCGGATGCGCTCGTTGCCGAACTTGCGGACGGTGTCGCGGATGTCGATCTCCTCCTGCTCGAGCAGGGAGTCGAGGGCGAACAGCTGGGTGAGCGACTGAGCGTTGGACATGGCCTTCTCCGGTGGTCGAGGAAACGTTTGTCAGAACGATTGCGAGAACGTTTGCACGATCGATTGCATGGCCTACGCTAAAGGCATGCTCCGGGCGCGTCAACCCGGAACACGAACTCGATGCCGGACAAGCAGGAGAGCCGCATGCCCCGTCCCGACCGCGCCCCGACGCTCAAGGAGATCGCCGAGCGCGCCGGTGTCCACGTCTCGACGGCATCCCGGGTGCTGCGCCAGCCCGAACCGGTCGACGGCTGGTCGGACTCGGCTTTGCGGGTGCGGGAGGTCGCGGCCGAACTCGGATATCGCCCCAATCTGTGGGCGGCGAGCCTGCGGACCCGCAAGACCACGACCCTCGGTGTCGTCATGCCCCGACTCACCGACGGCGTGGTCGCCACGACCTACCAGGGCATCGAGGAAGCCGCCACGAAAGCGGGCTACTCGGTGCTGCTGTCGAGCCCGCCCGATGATCTCGAGGCGCAACGTCGCGCCATCGCGCTGCTCGTGGGCCGGCAGGTCGACGGCCTGCTGCTGAGCAGCATGCACCTCCCGGGGCGTCCGTTCGTCGAGTCGCTGGCACTCGGATCGCTGCCCATCCTCGCGGTCACCCGGCACGCCGACGCAGGGTTGCCGTTCGTGGTGGGCGACGACTACCGGGGTGGAGCACTGGCCGCTCGTCACCTGCTCGACCGCGGCTACGACGACCTGGCGATCATCGCCGGCCCCGACCACGCCAGCACCGCCCGCGACCGCCGCGATGGCTTCGTCGACACCCTGAAGGAAGCATCGGTGGCACTGCCGCCCGAACGGATCGTGCGGTCGAGCTTCGACGTCGCCGGGGGTGTGAAGGCCGCGCGTGCGCTGCTGGATCGCCCCGATCGTCCCCGCGCGATCTTCGCGGTCAGCGACACCATCGCCATCGGCATCCTCGGTGTCGCCCGCGACCTGGGTCTGTCCATCCCGGACGATCTCGCCGTGGTCGGTTACAACGACATCCCCGTCGTGGCGCAGCTGCCGGTTCCGCTCACCACCGTGCGATCGCCCGCGCACGATATCGGGGTGACGGCCATCGAGCGGCTCCTCGAACTCGTGCGAAACGGAGAAACGGAATCGATGAAGCTGCCCGTCGAACTCGTCGCGCGCGGATCGAGCTGAGCGACCTCACCCGTTGCCGTTGCCGTTGCCGTTGCCGTTGCCGCGGCCGCTGTTGCCGTTGCCGTTGCCACTGTTGCCGTTGCCGTTGCCACTGTTCCCATCGTCACCGTTGCCGTTGTTCCCGTTTCCATTGCCGTTGTTGTTGCCGGGTCCGTTGTTCCCACGGGACTCGGGTTCGGACCTCGTGGGCCCGGCATCCGCAGGCGGTGCGACGGGAGCGGTCTCCGGAGCGGGCACGACGGGCGGAACCACAGCGGTCTCGTCCGCTGTGCGCGCCGGGACGAGCGTCGATTCGGGAGTTGCAGGAAGCTCGGTGGTGGCCGGTACACGCTCGGGCGTCGATGCCGACATGCCCGGCGTCCGGGTCTCCGGTGTGGCCGTGGGCGGGGAGTCGCCCCGTCCGAATCCGAGCGCGAGACCGCCCACGGCGAGCGCCCCGACCAGCGTCAGACCCGCCGCGACGAGAACTCCACGGGAACGGTCCGTGCCCGCGGTGGTCGTCGGTCCACCGATCTCACTCGCCGGCAGGAGGGCTGTCGCGGTGCGGTATCCGTCGGAATTCTGCACTGCCGCGAGCATCTCGTGCGCACTGCGGAACCGGTCGGAAGACTCTCGTGCCATGGCACGCTCGATCACTGCGACGAGCCCCGGATGGGCATCCGGGCGGAGATCGGCGAGTGGCCGCGGACGGTCGTGCGTGATGGCCCGTGCCAGCGCAAGGATGTTGTCCTCGGCGAACGGCCTCCGCCCGCACAGGGCCTCGTAACCGACGACCCCGACCGCGTACAGATCGTCCGTCACGGACGCGGGGTGACCGGTGATGCGGTCCGGGCTCAGATAGGCGACGGTCCCCACGAGTTCACCCGTATGGGTAAGGTCGTCGCCGACGCTCTTCGCGATACCGAAATCGGCGACCTTGATCTCGCCGTTCTCTGCGATGAGCACGTTCGCCGGCTTGATGTCCCGGTGGAGGATCCCCGCCCCGTGTGCGGCGACGAGGGCCTCGAGAATTCCGGCGAGCACCGTACGCACCCGATCGGCGGGTAGGGGACCGCGGGCGATGTCGTCGGCGAGGGTCCGCCCGGGGAGCCGTTCCATAACGATGTAGGGACGTCCGTCGTGTTCACCCGTGTCGTACACGGCGACGATGCGAGGGTGGTTCAGGGCCGCGGCGGCCCGGGCCTCGACCTCGAAACGACGTCGTACGTCCGGTCTGCTGCCGACCTCCCGTCCGAGCAGTTTCACCGCGACGGGCCGATGGAGGCGGGTGTCCCAACCGTCGTGGATCTCGCCGCTGCCGCCCACGCCGAGCAGACCGCTCAGCTCGTAGCGGCCGTCGAGAACTTTGTGGACGGTCACAGGTCGACGGTAACCGTTCGGAGGGGGGAGTAAACAAAATGCGCTGGTGGGAGGACGTGCATGCGAGCTTCATCCGTGATCTTCACCCGCTGCTCGTAACGCGTTTGTAATTCGTGCCGATCTCATGCCCGGGGAGAACCACGCTGCCGGAGGGTCTGGATGAAGACGATTGTGCGAGCCGGGATCGTCGCCGGCATGGCAGCTGCATCGATGGTGTGGCCGGTGTCCGCGATGAGCGACCCGGGTAACGAGCAGGGCATCCGATACGTCGCGCTCGGCGACTCGCGCGCCGCCGGACCCTACCTCGACGCAGCGGCCATGCTCAGCGGATGCGCCCGCGCGGACGCGGGATATCCGAACCTCGTCGCGGGTTCGCTGCAGACCGTCAGCTTCGTCAACGTCGCGTGTTCGGGTGCGCGCACCGAGCACATCACATCCGTCCCGCAGCAGACGTCGACCGGATCGGTCCCGCCCCAGATCGATTCGCTCACGCCGGACACGAATCTCGTCACGCTGAGCATCGGCGGCAACGATGTCGGCTGGGCGGGGCTCGTCACGGCCTGCTACACCGAGCTTCCGGGCGGCGACGCGCACTGCCGCACCGATCCGGGCACCACCTCGCGCATGGACGCCGCCCTGAACGCGCTCGGACCGAAGGTCACCGCGACACTCACCGCCGTCCAGCAACGCGCACCGCGCGCACGGGTCCTGCTGGTCGGACACGGTGGCGTCTTCGGCAACCGGGGCTGCTGGCCCAACATCCCCACCAGCGATGCCGACGCCTCCTTCGTGACGAACTTCTTCGTGCGGATGAACCGAGTACTCGCCCGGTCCGCCGGTGAGGCCGGTGCCGAGTTCGTCGACGTCATGGCCGGGTCGGAAGGTCACGACGCGTGTGCGCCCTCCGAGCAGCGCTTCTACGAGGGACGGCAGTCGCTGTCGCTGGCGAAGGCTCTGCATCCCACCGCTGCGGGGATGCGGCACATGGCGCAGCGGGTGACGAACGTCTGGTACCAGCGGGGCTAGGTAGACAACCGAAAGGTGAGGCTCACAACCTCATGGTCGACCACCAGGGTTGTGAGCCTCACTTCTGCGTTGTGAACCCTCGAGCGGCGACCAGCGGCGTTTCGTTCGTGACACTCGCCGGACACGACGGCGAAAAAGTGGAATGCTGCACTCCACTGCGTGCTCACATCCGTCGAACCGGTCCTGCGCGGGAGGCCTCGATGACGATCTACCGACAACAGCTCGGCGGAACCGGTTACGAGTTCGACGGCCTCGTCGATCTGCTCGGGAAGGCCTCCCCGCGCCGCTCGGGCGATGAACTCGCCGGATGCGCTGCCACCTCGGACGCCGAACGTGCCGCGGCACAGCTGGCCCTCGCCGACCTCCCGCTCTCCACCTTCCTCACCGAGGCGGTCGTGCCGTACGAGACCGACGAGGTCACCAGGCTGATCGTCGACACCCACGACGCGACGGCCTTCGCGCCGGTCTCGCACATGACCGTCGGAGAACTGCGCGACCACCTCTTGGAGGTCGCGGCCCGACCGGACTCTGCCGACGTGCTCGCGGCACTCGCGCCGGGACTCACCCCGGAGACGGTCGCGGCGACCAGCAAGATCATGCGCAATCAGGACCTCATCGCGGTCTCCCGCGCTGCGACGGTGACCAGCGCGTTCCGCACGACCATCGGGTTGCCCGGCCGTCTCGCGACGCGCCTGCAACCGAACCATCCCGTCGACGACCCGCGTGGGGTCGCCGCGTCCGTCCTCGACGGTCTGCTGATGGGATGCGGCGACGCGGTGGTCGGCATCAATCCGGCGAGCGACTCACCGCACGCCGTGTCCGACCTGCTGCACCTGCTCGACGAGATCCGGCAACGATTCGAGATCCCCACACAGTCGTGCGTGCTGACCCACGTCACCACCACCATCGATCTGATCGAGAAGGACGCGCCGGTCGACCTGGTGTTCCAATCCGTCGCCGGCACCGAGGGCGCCAACCGCAGCTTCGGGGTGGACCTCGCAGTGCTGCGGGAGGGCAACGAGGCCGGCAGGTCGCTGCGACGGGGGACCGTCGGCAGCAACGTCATGTACTTCGAGACCGGGCAAGGTTCGGCGTTGTCGTCGGGAACCCATGTCGGCACCGGGGGCAGGCCGGTGGATCAGCAGACTCTCGAAGCGCGCGCGTATGCCGTTGCGCGCGAGTTCGCTCCGCTGCTCGTCAACACGGTCGTCGGGTTCATCGGACCGGAATACCTGTACGACGGCAAGCAGATCATCCGCGCGGGTCTAGAAGACCAGTTCTGCGGCAAACTCCTCGGCCTGCCGATGGGCGTGGACGTCTGCTACACCAACCATGCCGAGGCCGACCAGGACGACATGGACACCCTGCTCACCCTGTTGGCCGTTGCCGGAACAGCATTCGTCATCACAGTGCCGGGCGCCGACGACGTGATGCTCGGCTACCAGTCGCTGTCGTTCCACGACGCGTTGTACGTGCGGGAGGCCGCCGACCTGCGGCCGGCACCGGAATTCGAGGACTGGCTACGCCGG
This sequence comes from Rhodococcus sp. C26F, assembly GCF_053345925.1. Classification (NCBI taxonomy): domain Bacteria; kingdom Bacillati; phylum Actinomycetota; class Actinomycetes; order Mycobacteriales; family Nocardiaceae; genus Rhodococcus; species Rhodococcus sp. C26F. The sequence continues at coordinate 128,444 of NZ_JBKFBA010000011.1, read as the reverse complement.
CAGGGCATGGCGGACGACATCGGTCGCATCCTGCCCGTGGATGTCGGCACATCCCCGCTGCGCGCACTCGGAGGTGCCCTGTGAGCGACCTGTGGGACGAACTGCGTCGGCACACTCAGGCCCGGATCGGACTGGGACGCACCGGGAACAGCATCCCGACACGACGTCATCTGGAATTCGTGGCGGCCCATGCCGAGGCGCGCGACGCCGTGCACGTCCCGCTCGATGTGCCCGCGATGGTGCGGCGGACGAAAGAACTCGGACTCGGTGATCCGCTCGTCGTGGAAAGCGCAGCGGAGGATCGCAGTACGTATCTGCGACGTCCCGACCTCGGCCGGCAGCTCGCCGAGGGAACCATGCTGCCGCGAACGGAGGCCGATCTCGGCATCGCGCTGTGCGACGGATTGTCGTCCACTGCTCTCGACGCCCACGGACCCGATCTGCTCGCGGCGATCGTCGCTGCCCTGCCGGGGCTGACGGTGGCGCCGCCGGTGATCGCGACGCAGGCGCGCGTGGCGCTGGGGGACCATATCGGTGAACAACTCGGCGTCACGACGATGCTCGTGATCATCGGCGAACGGCCCGGCCTGTCGGTGGCCGACAGCGTCGGCGTGTACCTGACGCACCACCCGAGGCCGGGACGCAGTGACGCCGAACGCAACTGCGTGTCGAACATCCACCCACCCGGCGGGATGACCTACGAGCACGCGGCGCGCGTCGTCGCAGCCCTCGTGAACGGGGCGCGGCAGTTGGGGGCGTCGGGGGTGGCGTTGAAGGACACCTCGCGGGACCCCGCACTCACCGACCCCGCCAGCGGAGCGGGAATCGGTCATCGGAGCGCTTAATAGCGTGCACTGATGACTATTTCGCGCTCCGCTGCGACGAGGACCTGCTGATTACTGCGCGGTGTAGCCGCCGTCCACGAGGAATTCCCCACCGGTGATGAACGACGCTTCGTCACTCGCCAGGAACGCGACGAGGCCCGCCACTTCGTCCGAGGTGCCGAGCCTGCCCAGTGGTGTCAGTGCAGCCATCCGCTCTCGGCCCTGGTCTCCGAGCGTCGGGGTGTCGATGAAACCCGGATGCACCGAGTTCACACGGACGCCCTGCCGTGCCCAGGCGACGGCCGTGTTCTTCGACAGCGCCCGCACGGCGCCCTTCGCCGCCGCATATGCCGGGGCGGATCCGAACCCTCCGATGACGCCGAACATCGAACTGACGTTGACGACCGAACCGTAGCCGGACGCCTTCAGCGCGGAGCTCGCCGCACGCTGGCCGAGGAAGACGCTGGTCTGCGTCACCGCGATGACCCGGGCGTAGAGCTCCGTCTCGGTGTCCTCGATCAGGTCCGGATGAGCGATTCCGGCGTTGTTCACCAGGATCCCGAGGCTCCCGAAGGTGTCGACCGTCTCGGCGATCGTCTCCTGCCACTCCGCTTCGGAGGAGACGTCCAGGTGCTGGTAGACGGCTCGACCGCCACCGTCCACGATCGACTGCGCCACAGCGGTGCCGAGGTCGTCCTGGATATCGGCGACGACCACGGCGCCCCCTTCCGAAGCGATGCGTTCTGCGACCGCACGACCGATTCCGCTCGCCGCGCCGGTCACCAGTGCCACCTTGTTCTCGAATCGGCTCATCGACTCGCTTCCTTCGTGCAGAGTTACAGGGAGATGTCAGAGTCCGGCCGCGACGCGGCCCGCGGTGGCCCCACCGTCGACGATCAGATCGTGCCCGGTGACGTAGTTCGCGTCGTCCGAGGCGAGATACAGGATTCCCGTGGCCATCTGAGAAGGATTCGCGGCGTATCCGATGGGCTGGAGTTTGTGGAGGGCGTCGACGATGCCCTCCACGTCCGGAACCATGCCGCTCAGCATGGTTCCGGGTGAGATCGTGTTCACTCGAACACCTTTGGGTGCGAGTTCGAGTGCGCACGCCTTGGACATCGCGACCACGGCCGCCTTCGTGCCGCAGTAGACGGCCATGCCCTCGGTGGGCAGGTAGCCGCCGTTCGAGGCCGTGTTGACGATGACGCCGGATCCCTGCTCTGCCATGACGCGACCTGCCGCTCGCGTGCCGTAGAAGATGCCGCCGAAGTTCACGGCCACCACGCGTTCGAAGTCGTCGTTCGTCGTGTCGAGCAGCGGGCCGCCGGCGTGGACTCCGGCGTTGTTGCACATCACGTCGAGCCGTCCGTACCGGGTGACGGTTTTGCTGACGAGAGCGTCGACCTCGGTCGGGTTGCCGACGTCGGTGCGGATGAAGTCGGCACCGATCTCCTGCGCTGCGGCCTCACCCGCTTCCTGGCTGATGTCCGCCATGACCACCCGAGCGCCTTCGGCGACCATCAGTTCGGCGGTCGCCCGGCCGAGGCCGGAGGAGGCGCCGGTGATGATGACGATCTTGTCCTGCATACGATGTGCCATTTGTCGGCCTTTCGAGTGGTCGTGCCGGGAATGAGAGTGGTGTGCGCTACGCGGTGTGCGTCCGGGCGCCGCGCTGGGCGTAGAGGGCCTCGCTGCGTTCCTTCAGTGCGACGGCGGTGTCGTCGAAGGCACGCTTCACCCACGCACCGCTGTCGGCCATGATCTGGTGTGCTTCCTCGCCGAGGAAGGCGTCGGTGGAGTAGTACCGGCACCTGTTCTCGTCGATCGGTTCGATGACCTGATCGCGTCGCGCGGCCTGCGCGGAAACCTCGGTGGGACGGAGCTCCCACGACAGCAGGCGTTCCGGCACCACGGCACAGACGTATTCGGTGTACGGGAAGGTCTCCGTCGCTCCCGAGTAGTCGGCCAGTGTCATGTTCACCGGCGCGCCGAGCTCCAGTGTCGATTCCGCCGCGATGCAGAAGGGGTTCCAGTTCGGGTAGTTGTCGAGGTCGGTGAGGACCTCCCAGACGACACTCGCGGGCGCGTCGATCTCGACCTCGACGGAGCGAACGGTGGTGGCGGAATCGTATTCGGGGATGGACAGTTCGGTCATCGTTTCTCCGTTGGTCAGCGGATGAGGGTTCCCAGGTCGACCGGAATCTGAGCTCCGGTGATGTGACGGGCTTCGTCGGACAGCAGCCAGGCGACGGTGCCGGCGATGTCGTCCGCGTCGGTCGCCTCGTCCGGCAGGGCGTTCATGAAGATCGGACCGAGGATGGCGGCGTGGTCGGCGATCATCTGCTGCATCTCGACGGGCTGCATGTCGGTGGTCACCCCGGCGGGGTGAACGGTGTTGACGCGGATGCGGTGCTGTCCGAGCTCGTTGGCCAGCGTCTTGCACAAGCCGACGACCCCGTGCTTGCTGGCCGAGTATGCGGCGACGAACGGCAGTCCGCGCAGGCCCGCCACCGAGCTCGTCATGACGATGGCGCCACCACGTCCCTGCTCGAGCAGGATCGGCACGGCCGCCTTGGCGGTGTGGAAGACCCCGGTCAGGTTGATGTCGATGGTCTCCTTCCACTGCTCGAGGGCGTGCTCCCAGGTGGTGGCGGCGGTGCAGACACCGGCATTGGCGACGATGACGTCGAGGCCGCCGAGTTCGGCGACGCCCTCCGAGAGTGCCTGCTGGAGCGCGTCGAAGTCGCGGACGTCGACCTCGCGGGCGACGATGCGCCGGCCGAGCGCTTCGACCTCCTTGACGGTGACGGCCAGATCGTCGGGGGTGGCGCCGGGATATGCGGGGTATTCGAGGGGCTTGCAGATGTCGACGGCGATGATGTCGGCGCCCTCGCTCGCGAGCCGGACTGCTTCGGCGCGGCCCTGGCCGCGGGCGGCTCCGGTGATGAATGCGATCTTGCCGTCGAAGCGGCGTGTGCTCGTCATGATGTTCCGTTCGGAGAGGAAATGGTTGGAGTCCGGGTCACGCGAAGGACGCGTGTCCACCGTTCAAGACGGCACCGCCGTCGGTGGTGACGTCGAAGCGCGCGCCCGTGGCGTCGCCCCAGGCGCGGACCTGCGCGGTGTCGCCCGGGAAGACGGGTGCCGCGAACCGGCCGGACAGGGTCTTCAGGTCGGCCGGGTGGGTGCCGAGCATGTCTGCGAGAGGCAGGGTGGTCGCAGCGAGGGTGCACAGTCCGTGCAGGATCGGACGTGGTTGCCCGATGCGTGCTGCGGCGTCGGGATCGATGTGGATGTGGTGCCGGTCGCCGGTGAGGCGGTAGAGCGCGGCCTGATCGGGATCGGTCGTCAGAGTGCCGACCACGGTCGGGTCCCCCTCGGGTGCGGACGGCGCCGATGGTCCGCGATCGCCACCGAATCCGCCTGCACCGGGGGCGAACAGCGACCAGGTGGCCACGAAGTAGTCGCTCTCGACGACCACCTCGAAGACGGCGGCTCGGCCCTTGTCCCAGACCTCGCCGACCCGCGCCGACATCGAGATCTCGCCGGCTCGGGGTAGGGGAGCGAGCACGTCGAGACTCTGGGAACCGTGGAGAGCGGTCTTCGTGTCGAACGCCCCGAGAGCGCCCAGCGCATCGGGTGCCCACTGTGCCAGGGTCAGGGCGAAGGTCGGCAGGACGCAGAGCCGGTCCTCGAAGACCAGGTCGAGGTCGGTGGCGTGGGCGCCGACCGCCAGCGCGTACAGGACGGCGTCGCGCTCGTCGTAGCCGACCACTCGGGTGCCCAGGTCGAGGCCACGCCACCGGGTGGGGGTCGACGTCGTTTCGGTCATCGATGGAGATCCCTTCTGGTGTTGTCGGCGCGTGTGGTGGCTCTGCCGTGTCACACGCGCGCCGGGGTGAATCGCGGATAGTCGAGGTAGCCCTCGGCGCCCCCGCCGTAGTAGGTGCCCGGGTCCGGTGCCGTCAGCGGCCACCCGTTCTGCAGGCGTGCGACGAGGTCGGGGTTCGCGATGAACGGTTGCCCGAAGGCTGCGAGGTCGATCAGGTCCCGCTCGAACAGTTCGTCGGCGTACTCCTGCGTCATTCCGCCGGCAAGGATGATCGTTCCCCGGAACCGGGCACGGAAGGCCGTGAGGAAGTCGGTGTCGAGAAGCCGACCGCCAGCAGGCCGCTGGTCGATGAGGTGGATGTAGGCGAGGTCGCGGTGCGACAGTTCCGAGGCCAGGTACAGATAGGTCTCTGCGGCCTCGGGATAGGCGGGCATGTCGAACAGTTCGCTGAAGGGGGAGAGCCGGATCCCGACCCGAGCGGAGCCGAGTACCTCGACCACGGCGTCGACCGTCTCGAGCAGGAACCGGGCGCGATCGGTGTAGGAGCCGCCGTACCGGTCGGATCGGGTGTTGGTCGCGGGGTTGAGGAACTGTTCGAACAGGTAGCCGTTGGCGCCGTGCAACTCGACACCGTCGAAGCCGGCGACCTTGGCATTGGTTGCCGCGCTTGCGAAGTCGTCGATCACGCGACCGACTTCCTCGGTGCTCAGCGGGCGGGGATTACCGACGTCGACGAAGCCGACGTTCCCGTCGTCGTCGAACGCGAAGATCTTGCTCTCCGGAGCGGGCACGGCGCCTGCGCTGACGGGTTGTCCGCCTTCCGGTTGGAGGGAGGCGTGCGACAACCGGCCGACGTGCCAGAGCTGGGCGAAGATCCGTCCGCGCTCGCTGTGGACGGCGTCGGTGACCGTGCGCCATCCGGCGACCTGCGCCGGCGACCAGATCCCCGGGACGTACACGTAGCCTTGCGCTTCCGGGGAGATCGGTGTGCCTTCGGTGACGATCAGTCCGGCGGTCGCCCGCTGGCGGTAGTACTCCGCCGTCTCCGCGGTCGGGATGGTGTCGATGCACCGTGCCCGCGTCATGGGCGCCATCACGAGACGATTGTCGAGGACGAGTCCGCCGAGCCGATGGGTGTCGAACAACCGAGTCAACGCTGTCTCTTTTCTGGAGGAGGTCTACGACTCTTGTTCACGGCCGCGGCGCGGAACTCGATCGGGTCGTGGTGCCCGGAGATCGAAACGCGACGGATTGTTTACGAAAAACAATGGAGTGAAACAGATTTCACTTGCACGGGCCGTGATGGAGATCACTGTAGCCTTTGGCTGCGACAGCGTCAACACATCCGGCCCGTCGAGTGAACGGGTCAGAACTCGATCTCGATCGGGCCCGAGTCGGGACGTGCCTGGCATCCGAGGATGTACCCCTCGGCGATATCCGATGGATCGAGGATGTCCGACTTCTCCATCACGACCTTTCCCGAAACCACTGTGCACGCGCACGATCCGCACTCGCCCGATCGGCAGGAGAACGGCACGTCGACCCCGCGGTCGAGCAGCACGTCGACGAGGGTGTTGCCGCTCGGCCAGTCGAACCGATGCGACTCGCCGTCCAGGTGCACGACCGTCTCCACCGCCGAGGCGGGATTGTCGTCGACGAGCGGCGCGGGTGCTTCGAAGGGGTCGCCCGAAAGCGAGACGAACACTTCCTGATGGAAGCGCTCCGCGGGAACATCCGGCGCTCGCACCCCTTCGGCGACGCCGTCCATGAACGGGCCGGGGCCGCAGACGAACACCTCACGTGAGGGGTGCTCCGCCGCCAGTGCCGCAAACCTCTCACGGGAAGGGATGCCGTGCACGTCGTCGAACCAGTAGTGGATCGTCAGACGGTCGTCGAACTTCGCGGCGTAGTCCTCGAGTTCGCGGTGGAAGATCACCGAATCACGGTCGCGGTTGGCATAGAAGAGAACGACCGACCGATCGGACCGGAACAGGGCCGTCTTCAGGATCGAGATGATCGGCGTGATGCCACTCCCTGCCGCGAACAGCAGGAAATCGCTCGTGAAATCCGCCGGTGTGAAGCGGCCCGAGGGCGGTAGGACGGTGAGAGAATTGCCCGGTTCGACGTTGTCGCACAACCAGTTCGAGCCGTATCCGCCGGCGGTGCGTTTGATCGTGACCTTCAACTCGTCGTCGATGCCGGGAGCGCTCGACAGCGAATACGACCTGGCGACATGTCCGGTGCGGTCGCTCGGTATCCGGACGGTCAGGAACTGGCCGGGTCGGTACACGAACAGTTCACGAGAGTTCTCCGGCGTGCTCAGGACGATCGACTTCGAATCGGGGGTCTCTTCGATGACGTCGATGACGGTCAGTTCGTATCCGACACCGACGGTCTGCAAGGTACTCACTCTCGGTCGCCTGCGCTCTCCGTTGACTACGTTGTTCTCGTGAATTCGACTGTGTGATCCGGAATCCGGACTCAGGACAGGGGTACGCGCTGCTTCTTCTCGAACCCCGTGTACCCCTCGTCCGCGGCGCGGGTGCACCAGTCGGAATAGCGTTGGAAACCACCGACGTACATCAGCAGGGCCCGCGGCTTGCCGGGGATGTTCGCACCCGTGTACCAGGAGTCGGTACGGGAGTGCATCGTGCGCGAGGCAGCGGTCTCGACTTCGGCCGCCCACTCACTCTCCTGCGCCGGAGTGGCGCCGAAGCGGGAGATCTCGTTCTCCTCGAGATGATCGATGGTCCGCAGGATCCAGTCGACCTGCCACTCACCCGTGGTGATCATCTGCGCCAGGACGGACGGGCTGCCGGGGCCGTGCACCATGAACAGGTTGGGGAAACCGGCCGTCATCAGACCGAAGACAGTCCTCGGTCCGTCGGCCCAGTGATCGGCGAGTCGTGCTCCGTCGACGCCGGTCACGTTCATCCTCAACATCGAACCGGTCATTGCGTCGAAGCCGGTGGCGAAGATGATCACGTCGAGGTCGTATTCGGACTCGCTGGTGCGAAGGCCCGACTCGGTGACCTCCTCGATGGGATGGGTCCGTACGTCGACCAGGCTCACGTTGTCGCGGTTGAAGGTCTCGTAGTAGCCGGAATCGATGCAGATCCGCTTGCCGCCGATCGGATAGGTCTTCGGGCACAGGAGTTCTGCGGTCTCCGGGTCGTGGACCATGGACCGGATCTTGTTGCGCACGAACTCGGCGAGGATCTCGTTAGCCTTCGGATCGCTGGAGGTATCGGTGAACGTCCGGATGAACTCGAGTCCGTTCCGGGCGTTCCACGCCCGCTCCATGACCTCTTCGCGCTCTTCTTCGGTGTAGTCGAAGATCGAACGCTGCTCGGCGACATTGCTCATGAGCACCGCGCCGTGGGTGCCGAGGATCTGCTTGCGCCGCTCGGGATAGTCGGCCTTCCACTCCTGCTGGTATTCCGCATCCAGTTTCCGGTTGCGCGAGGGAAGGCTGAAGTTCGGGGTCCGCTGGAAGACCGTGAGGTGCTCGGCGACCGCAGCGACCTCGGGGGTGATCTGGATGCCCGTGGAACCGGTACCGATCAGACCGACGCGCTTGCCGGCGAGGTCGACGCCCTCCTTGGGCCACCGCGAGGTGTGGTACGCCTCGCCGCGGAAGCGATCCAGTCCGGGCCAGTCCGGGACGTTCGAGACGTCGAGGCTGCCGGTCGCCGCGATCACGTGCCGGGCGACGAAGCGGTCGCCGGAGGCGGTACCGACATGCCATTCGTCCGCGGACTCGTCGAAGGTCAGTTCGTCGACGCGGGTCTCGAAGCGGATGTCCTCACGCAGGCCGAAGCGATCGGCGACATGGTTCGCGTATGCCTCGAGGTCCGGTTGCGGCGAGAAGTGCTCCGACCACGACCATTCCTGTTGGAGATCGTCGTCGAAGGAGTACGAGTACTGCATGGACTCGATGTCCACGCGGGCGCCGGGGTAGCGGTTCCAGTACCAGGTGCCGCCCACACCGTCGCCTGCCTCCAGGCACACGACCCGACGGCCCTGCTGACGGAGACGGTGAAGCGCATACATTCCGCTGAAGCCCGCGCCGATGACGACGACGTCGAAGCGTTCGGCGGTACGGCCGGCTTCCGGGGTCGAGGTGGACATGTTCCTCCAAGGATCGGATCTGCTTCAGCGGCGCGAGGCGGCCTGCTGAGGAATTCGGGGGTGGAGACTGCTACCCGAGCAGGGAGCCGCCGTCCGCGACGATGTCGGTGCCGTTGACGAAGGACGCGTCGTCCGAGGCGAGGAAGACCACGACGTTGGCGGTTTCCTGCGGGTCGGCCTGGCGCTTGAGGCCGGTCGGGGCTTCGGTGGAACCGATGGTCGGCGACATGTCGGTGCGAAGGTTGCCGGGCAGCACCGCATTCACCCTGATCTTCGCCGGTTCGAGTTCGATCGCTGCGGTTCGCGTCAGTCCGCGCAGTGCCCACTTCGACATGCTGTACGAGCCGTGCCCGGCATAGGAGGTCGTTCCGGCGAGCGACGAGACGTTCACGATCGAACCGCCACCGCGGGCGCGCATCGCGGGGGCGACGGCCTGGATGCCGAGGAACGGTCCGCGCAGGTTGACGGCGAGGACCTTGTCGAGGTCGGCGACGGTCTCGTCCTCGAGCAGTTGCTTGCGGTAGATCGCCGCGTTGTTGACGAGGACGTCGAGGCCGCCGAAGGTCGAGGTCGCCAGGGCGACGGTGGCGGCCCAGTCCTCCGGGGAGGTTACGTCGAGGTGGGTGTGGACGACGGAGTCCCCGAGGTCGTCGGCGACGGTCTTCGCCAGGTCGTCGAGGACGTCACCGATCACGACCGAGCAACCCTCGCGGGCGAGCGTCCGGACGATCCGTTCGCCCTGTCCGCGTGCGCCACCGGTGACGATCGCGACCTTTCCTTCGAAGCGGTGCGGCATGATTCTCCGATTCCGGGATGCTTGTGGTTCAGCTGGTCAGTGCTCGCCGGATGGCGGCGGTGTAGTCGGCGTCGATCCGCTGGGAGATCGCAGCCTGAGGGAACACTCCGGACGATCCGTGGAAGGTTCCGGGGTAGAGATGCAGTTCGGTGGCCACGCCTGCCTGCGTCAACCGCTGGGCGTACTCGATCCCCTCGTCGCGGAGCGGATCGAAGGAGGTGACCGCGATGTACGTCGGGGGCAACCCGCTGAGGTCGGTGGCCCGCGCGGGGGCGGCGTATGCCGAGGTGGCGGTCCGGTCGGCGTCGGCTCCCAGGTAGTGGTGCCAGCTGTTGATTCCGTTCTGCCGGTTCCACAACGGGGAATCGATGTACTCGGTGGCAGAGGTCGTGAGCAGGCGGTCGTCGAGGACGGGGGAGTCCAGCGCCTGGAAGATCACCGCGGGGCCACCGGTGTCGCGGGCCTCGAGCGCGACCGCCGCGGCGAGTCCGGCGCCGGCGCTGATTCCGGCGAGGACGATTCGGGTCGGGTCGATCCCCAGATCGTTGTCGCCGGCGACCCAGGTCAGGGCGTCGAACGCGTCGTCGAACGGTGTGGGGAAGGGGTGCTCGGGAGCGAGTCGATAGTTGACGGAGACCACCACCGCGTCCAGGCTCGCGGCCAGGGCCGACGGAACCCGGACATCGGTTGCGGCGTCGCCGAAGACGAACCCACCGCCGTGGAAGTAGACGACGCACGGGAGTGGTTGCGCGGTGCGCTCTTCCGGTTCGAACACGACGAGGCCGATGTTCGATCCGTCGGTTGCGGGTGCGGTCCGGTGGTGCACTGCGACGCCTGCGGGTACGGCCGTCATCGGGTCTTCGGTCCTCATGGACCGGATGACTGCGCGCGCCTTTTCGGCGTCGGCGACGTCGAGTTCGGGGAGGAATCCCATCATCGGCCGGTATTCGGGATCGACGGCGTAGGACATCGATTCCTCTCCTTGTGCGCTAGGAACGAGTGCTCCGGTCGACCGCGACCGGAACTGTGTGACGTGACCGCGATCACTGCGGTTGAGAGAACTGTAGCCATTGGCTACTTTCTCGTCAACCGTCAATTGTGACGTTTTCCGGAGCAGGTGCGCACCGGCTCAGAAGCCCGACATGTCGTACGGGTATTTGTTGGTGGCTCCTCCGTCCACGATCATCACCTGGCCGGTGATCGTCCGGGCGAGGTCGCTCACGAGGAATGCCAGAGCGCTCGCGACGTCGGCCGGCAGCGTCAACCGCTGGAGCGGAATCTGGGTGCGGGTGTTCTCGAGTGCGGCGGAGTCGAGCAGTGCCGAGATCCGCGGTGTGACGACGAATCCTGGAGCTACGGCATTGACGCGAACACCGTACGGCCCCAGTTCGATCGACGCGGACCTGACCAGTGAGCCGAGCGCTGCCTTGTAGACGCCGTAGGCGGCGTGCACCGGAGAACTGCCGATACCGGAGACCGACGAGACGAACGTGACGGACCCGTCGCCGCGGTCGTGCAGCCGACGACCGAAATGCCGCAGCGCGAGCACCGCGTGACGCAGGACGATGGACTCCTCCCAGCTCCAGTCCTCGTCGCTGATGTCGAGCAGGGGGCCGTAGCGCGCCATGCCGATGACGTCGACGACGCCGTCGAGCTCACCCGCCCGTTCGGCCAATGCGGCCATGTCGGAGTTGTCGGTGGCATCGACCTGCTCCGAGGTGGCCCGGGAGCCGATCTCGGCGCACACCGCGTCGGCGCGATCCCGGTCCACGTCGACGACGATCACCTCGGCACCGAGCTGGGCGAGGGCGTGGGAGACCTGCCGTCCCATTCCCTGCCCACCGCCGAGCACGAGGTAGCGGCGTTGTGAGAGGTCGAATCGACTGCGGTAGTCGATGATCCGGTCGCTGTCGGCGGGACCGTGCGACGGTGCGGAATGCTGGGACATGGGTACTCCGATCGGGAGAACAGGCGGCCTCGGGCCGTGGGGTCATGGGTGTGGCCCCGATGCGTACGGATGCATCGGGGCCACGATCGGTACGTGTCAGACCATCTTCGGAGCCGGTGAAGACTCCTCGACCGGATCCGCATCGACGGATTCGGTGTCGCCCGTGATGAGCGAGGCTTCGGGTGCTGCGCTGCTGTTGCTGTTCGGCATGGTGGCGATCACCACGATGCCCAGAAGTGCTGCAGCGCCGACGACGCCGGAGGCGGCGTAGGGATTGCCCGTGATCGCGGTGAACTTCCCTGCAAGATAGGGGCCGAGGCCTCCACCGATCGCCGAGCCGAGACCGAATCCGATGGCAGCGCCCGTGTAGCGGACCGCGGCGGGGAATGCCGACGTGAGCGTCGCGTAGACGGGGACGGCGGATGCTCCGGCCAGGCCGACGAGAAGCATGTGCCCGCCGGCGGTGACGATCAGGTTTCCGCCGGTGGCCTTCATGAAGTACATGATCGGGAACATCGAGACCAGGATGATGCCCAGGCCGATGACCATGGTGTTCCGGCGGCCGGCCCTGTCGATCAGGAAGCCGGCACCGAAGCCGATGACCACGGCGAAGGTCGATCCGGCGGTGGCGATCCAGGCGGTGACGCCGGGGGCCATATCGACCTGCTGCTGCAGGAACAACGGCATGTACGCCGGAACCACATACCCGATCGCGAGGACCGAGGTGCTGAGTGCGATCACCCGGAGCAGGGTCGCGGGGTACCGCGTGACGACCGAACGCACGGGGGAGGACTGGACCTTGTGCGCACCGGCGAGTTCCTGGAAATCGGGCGATTCCTCCAGTCGCTTGCGCAGATACAGCACGTACAGCATCAACGGCAGCGACATCAGGAGCGGAATCCGCCAGCCCCAGTTCGCCATCGTCTCCTCGGACGTCAGGGTGGTGGTGAGTGCGACGGCCAGGGGAGCGAGGGCGCCACCGAATGCGAATCCCACCGGGGTCATCGCGCTCAGGATGCCGTAGTTCTTGGCGGAGGCGTGCTCGGAGACGAACGTGGCCGAGCCCATCTGCTCGCCGCCGGCGAAGAAGCCCTGCAGCATGCGAGTGAGTACAAGCAGGACCGGGGCCAGGATCCCGACGGTGGCGTGTGTCGGCAACAGGCCCATGAGGATGGTTGCCCCGCCCATTCCGGAGATCGTGACGATCAGCGCGAAGCGGCGACCGTATCGGTCACCGATCCGGCCGAAGACGACGCCACCGATGGGGCGCGCGAGGAACCCGGTGCCGAGAACTGCGAGCGAGCTCAGGATTCCGGCCGTCGGGTTGTCGCTGGGAAAGAACAGAGGCGACAGGTAGGCGATGAGGAAGGTGAAGACCATGAAGTCGTAGGCCTCGACGGCAGTTCCGAAGAAGCCTGCGAGCGACGCCCTACGAGCCAGGCCCGGTGACGGCGCGATCTCGGGTGAATTCATATCGATCCTGTTCGGTTGTGTCCGGTGTGCTCACCGGGGAAGGTTCGGTTCCGATTCACACTCGACGTGTCCCGGTCTCGTCCAGGCCGCTACCGGGCACGTAGCCGAGCAGCGTCCGGGCCTCCGACACGAACGGAGTGGTGACGCGGTCGGAGATCTGCCAGGCGGCAGCCGATCCGGACCGCACGTATTCGACGTCGTAGTAACCCACGAGCCGCTGCGACGCTGATCCCGGAGCGTCGAACGAGCCGAACCATTCCATGTGGATTCGGCTCGTGGCGCGATCGCCGTCGATGGTGATCTGCGGGAGGTGCATCAGATGGATACCGGTGAACGGAGCGTCCTCGCAGAATGCGCGGAGGGATTGCCGGCCCTGGACGAACGTCCCCTTCGACAGTTCCGGACCCACATCGCGTGACCGGTAGATCCCGTCCGGCGTGAACAGTGACGACCAGGTCGCTCCGTCTCGATCGTCGAAGGAACGCGCGTAGAGGCCCTCCAGCTCCAGGATCGCCAGGCGATCCTCCATCGCCCGGATCCTGTACTCGCTGTCCGTGGCGCTTCCGTGCAACGTGGTGGGTGGCACTTCTTCCTCCTGAACTGGGACAACATCGGCAAAATTCGACATTGCGCACGAAACGACCCACGACGAAGGTCGAGATGCGTCGCAGTCGGCGGAAACGGTTGTCGACACGACATTCGGCGGTCCTCGCAGCGTTCGCCGACGCGACCGCACCCGGCACCCGACGACCGTCTGCGGTCGTGAGGAACCACCACCGACCCAGTGACTGTCGTCACAGTAGCCATTGGCTACGCTTGCGTCAATACGTGTCGGCACGTTGTTCCGTCGAGCGGGATGACAAGGCGTAGGGGATTCGCAAAGATGGGATGCGACATCGGAACACCGATCCGTCGTCGTCTGCACCGGCGAGCGGATCCGGCACGCGAATCCCGCTGTCGCCGATCATGATAGGGTCTGCGCCATAATGGAGCACCTCAGTGAGACCGCCGCTGTCGCCGACGACGTCTGGACTACGCCACAGGTGGCGAGCTTCCTGGGTATCAGTCGTCAGGCGATCAACAAGCGTGTCCGGAGCCGGAAGATGCTCGGATATGCAGGCGACGGGGTGACGCTCTTTCCGGTGTGGCAGTTCGACACCGAGACCCACACGATCCATCCCGAGATCCCCGAGTTCCTCGCGGTCTTCGACGAGGACATCGAACCTGCTGCCATCGCCCTGTGGGCGATCACGAAGGTCGACGGATTCGATCGGACCCCGGCCGAGTTGCTGCTCGATCCCCAGACCAGGAACGACGCGCTGCGGTTGGCCGGCACCTGCACGACCGACTCGATCGAGGAACATCCCGCACTGCAGGCTGAGCCCGACCCCGAGATCGTGGAGAAGAAGGTCGCCGAGTGGAGGCCCACCCGCCCGGGAGCGTCCGGAGCGCAGGAGTCCATCCTTCTCGCCGCCGCGGACCTCTTCGCGCGCAAGGGCCCTGCGAAGGTGACGCTCCGGGAGGTCGCGGCCGCGGCGGACGTGTCGTACGGATTGATCCATCGGTTCTACCGCACCAAGGAAAACCTTTTGGTGGCGGTGATGGAGCTGCTGGTCAGCTATGGCGGCGAGCGTCTGTCCAGCGAGGAGGACGCTTACGCCGCCATCGACAACTCCTTCGGCGCGGATATCGACTCAGGTCAGTTCGGCCGGATGCTGATGTGGTCGATCTTCGAAGGAATCGCCCCGGATCGTCTGCTCGGCGGCGCCCGTTCAGGCGGTTATCTGTCGCAGATAGACGCGTTGTGGAAGAACCCGGTCGAGCCGCAGGTGCGGCCCGAGTTCGATTCGAGCGTGCTGGCCGCGTTGATCGGTCTCGTCGCCTCGGTCTGGGATTTGTACGAGCCGTACCTCACCGAACTCGCCGACCATCCATGGCGTAGTCGGGAAGATGTTCGGCAGGAAGTCACCGAGCTGCTCAAGCTTCTCGTCTACGCATCCCGGCCCAACAGGTAGGACGCTCCGCGCATCGATGTGAATCGGAACAGGCGGAAGACCCGCGAGGTCTTCCGCCTGTTCTTGTCGTGGGGGTATCAGGACGGCATCAGCAGCACGCCGCGGTCGAGCTTCCCGGCGCGGGCGTCGTCCACGAGGGACTCGAAATTCTCCAGCTCGTAGGTCTTGGTGACGAGCTCGTCGAGGAGGAGCCGGCCGGACCGATACATTTCCACGTACTTGGGGATGTCCGAGCCCGGGCGTGAGGAGCCGTAGCGGCAGCCCAGCACCGAGCGGTCCATGTAGAAGGTGGTGGCCGGGACCGACAGTTTGGTCTCGGGTCCGGCGACACCGAGCATGATCAGCTGCCCGCCCCAGTTGAGCATCTCCATCGCCTGGCTGGTGATGGCCTCACCGCCGACGCAGTCGAAGACGTGGGCGGCGCCGCCGTCGGTGAGCTCACGGATCGCGGCGACGGTGTCGCCGGCGGTCGCGTCGACGAAGTGGGTGGCACCGAACAGACTGGTCTTCGCCTCCTTGTCGGGGTTCGTGTCGATGGCGACGATCGTCGTGGCCCCGGCGATGCAGGCGGCCTGGATGACGTTGAGGCCGATGCCACCGGCACCGATGACAACCACCGAGTCGCCGGGAGCGACACGGGCACGGTTGAACACCGCCCCGGCGCCGGTGAGCACCGCGCAACCGATCAGGCATGCCGTCGACAGCGGGACCTCCTTCGAGATCGGCACTGCCTGTCCGGCCTTGACGACGATGCGCTCGGTGAAGGTCGACAGCGCTGCGTAGTTGTGGATCGGGGTGCCGTCGAGTTCGAAGGGGGTCTCTCGATTGCCGAACGAGGCGCGGCACATCGTGGGGCGTCCGGAGGTGCATGCGGTGCACTGACCGCAGGTCGCGAGCGTCGACAGCACGACGTGGTCGCCGATGGCGGGCGTGCTCACGCCCGGCCCGACGGCCTCGACGATGCCGGCGCCCTCGTGTCCGAGGATGACGGGTGTGGGAAAGGGGATCTTGCCGTTGACGACGCTCAAGTCGCTCTGGCACAGGCCGCTCGCGACGATGCGGACCTGGACTTCACCGGGGCCGGGGTCGCGGACGGTGACACCGTCGACCAGCTTGTTGACGGTGCCGTCGAAGACGATCGCTTTCAATTCTCGACCTCGCTGTCAATGGAACCCAACCGGGGCGGTACGCGGAAGCGCAGCGGGATGCGGTGGGAAACGAAGGGGTGGTGGGAAATCCGGGGCCACCGCGGTGGCACCTGTATCGATGTCGGTGATGCTATGGCCGACGGGTCCGGCCGTCAAGCATGGCGTCAACGCCGCCTCCAACTGGTGAAACGACGCAAATTCCTCGACTTGTTGACGCAGGCGTAGCCAATGGCTACAGTGATGCCAGTCACGACACGGGGTTGCAGTGACCTCGGCGATCGAGCAGAGGAAATGTGCCCGGACGCCGGATGAACAGGTGTGCCCACACATGCCCGTCCATTGCGATCCGTGAACACCCTCGTCGTGGAAAGTCTTCTGCGCAGGTGCCGAAAGAGCTTCTGTTGCAACATTTCAGGAGGATGAAATGTCACCCATGGCCTTATCGATGAAGCCGACGGGGTGGTTCCAGATCGGTTGGTCCACCGACATCGAGGTCGGCGACGTCAAGCCGATGCGGTACTTCGGCCACGACCTCGTCGCCTACCGCACCGAGAGCGGCCGTCTGGTGGTTCTCGACGCGTACTGCGAGCACCTCGGCGCCCACATGGGCCATGGTGGCACGGTGGCCGGCGACGACATCCGATGCCCCTTCCACGGATGGCAGTGGAGCCCGGAAGGTCGCAACACCTGCATCCCGTACCAGAAAGCCACGAACCGGGTTCGCAGGATCGGTACCTGGTCCACCGCCGAACACGACGGAATCATGTACCTCTGGCACGACGCCGAGGGCCGCGACCCGCAGTACGACGTTCCCAGCATCTTCGACCTGTTCCCGACCTGCGGTACGGCGGACGACTACCACGATCTCGGGGAAGCCGGCCGTTTCCGGAGCGACGAACTGCCGATCCACCCGCAGTACGCCGCGGAGAACGGTGTCGACTTCGCGCACTTCAAGTACGTCCATCGCGCCGACGAAATCCCGACCGTCGTCCACCGCGAGTTCGGCGACACCGACTTCAAGACCGAACTGGCCCTGAACTTCAAGCGCCGCGGTGCCGACGGTTCGTACGAACTCGTCGAAGGCCGTACCCGCGCCTCGCTCCTCGGCCTCGGACTCGGTTTCTCCCACGCCGACGGCGTCGGCTCCATCTGCTCGCTGACCGCGGTCACCCCCGTCGACGACGAGCGCTCGATCCTGCGGTTCTCCGCGTGGGCGAGCAAGGAGGACGGCGAGGACGAGACACGAGTGGCCAAGCGACAGCGGAACGCCGTCGGACAGCTGAAGGCCGATATCGCCATCTGGGAGCACCAGCGCTACACCGAGCCCCCGGGCCTCGCGACCGCCGAGGCTGCGGGCTTCCGCGACATCCGTCAGTGGGCCCGCCGCTTCTACCCTGAAGGTCACCTCGGCAGCGGTGCCACAGAGCAGACGGCGGGAACCGACGAATTCCAGGCAGGAAACGCCTCATGAGACCGACCCTGACAGAAGAGCACGAGGCCTGGCGCGCCGAGATCCGCGAGTTCCTCGACGCCGAGTTGCCGAAGGAACACGCCTTCAACCCCGAGTTCGACGACGCGCCCGAACAGTGGGCCATCGCCGTCGAATTCAGCAAGAAGATCGCCGCCAAGGGATGGATCGGCCTGACCTGGCCGAAGGAGTACGGCGGCAAGGGGTTGACCCCGATCTTCAATCAGATCTTCCTCGAGGAGCTGTACGCGGCCGACGCGCCTCTGATCAATTCCGTCGGTATCTTCCTCGCCGCCGGCACCATCCTGGTGGGTGGCACCGAGGAACAGAAGAAGCGGCTCCTGCCCGACATCGCGAACATGCGCACCCTCTGGGCCGAAGGGCTGACCGAGCCGAGCGCAGGCTCCGACCTCGGCTCCCTTCGGACCAAGGCCGTCAAGGACGGTGACGACTGGGTCATCACCGGGGAGAAGGCATACACCTCCTGGGGACCGATGTCGGACGTGCTGTACGTGGCCGCCCGCACGGATCCCGAGGCGAGCCTGAGCGCCGGCGTCAGCATCTTCGTAGTCGACCTGAACAGCCCCGGTGTCACCCTGCATCCGATGCGCAACTACGGCGGCGGCGTCCAGTCCAGCACCTTCCTCGACCACGTCCGCGTGCCGGCGTCCTCGCTGATCGGCGAGGAGGGCAAGGGCTGGCAGTACATCATGCGTGCCTTCTACGCGTCGGGGACGGTCGAACCGATCTACGCGATGCAGGAAGCGCGGCTGCGCGAGCTGCTCGAGTACTGCAAGGCGATCCCCGGCAAGCTCGACGACCCGCACGTGAAGGCCGACCTGGCCGAACTCGCCGGCATCGTCCAGACCCAGCGTCTGCTCGCCTACGAGATCATCGGCGACAACGCGCACGGTCGCCAGACCCCGTGGGGCGGTGGCGTCCAGCAGGTCGCCGCGAAGGAGTACGAACCGCTGTTCGCGCAGATCTACGACCGGGTGCTCGGCCCGACCAGCCAGCTGCGGTCGGGATCGTCGTACGCCCCCCTCAACGGAAAGCCCGAGGCGTGGTACCGGCAGTCCTTCGCCAACCACGCCGGAGGAACGTCCCAACTCAAGCGGATGGTGCTCGCGACGCGGGGCCTCGGCCTGCCCCGATAGGAGCTGAAGATGGAATTGGCATGGGGCGAGGACTTCGCTGCCCTCGCAGATGTGAGCAAGTCGGTGTTCGCGCGGTACTCGCCGCTGGAGGACCGATCCAACACGGTTCCGTTCGCGGACCAGGTCGCGCAGTTCGCCGAACTCGGCTGGCTGCAGCTCGGTGACCCGACCGGCGCCGACGCCGACAGCCCGTCGCTCGCGACGATCGCCGGCATCTTCGTCGAGGCGGGACGGGCGCTGGCCGCCACTCCGCTGCTCGAACTGACGATGTCCCGCGACGCCGCGCTGGTGATCGGCACCGACGAGGCGATCGGCCTCGCCAAGCGCATCGGCAACGGTGAGTCCGTGGTGGTCCCGGTGTTGCCGTCCCCCGAATGGGGTTCGGCGGTGACCTACGAGAACGGCACGCTCGACGGGGTCGCGCTGGCCGTGGACCACGCGGGTGACGCCGACAGCTTCCTCGTGTACGCATCCGGTGCGGAAAACGTTGTGGCAGTGGTGGAAGCGAGCTCCGCGACCGCTGTCGAGGCGATGCCCAACATGGGCGGGTACCCGATGTTCGCGGTGACCTTCGACAAGGTGCAGGTGGCCGACGCTGCCGTGCTGGCCCGCGGCGCCGACGCCGACCGTGCCGTCGAGATCGCAGAGCAGCGCGGCGCGGTGCTGCGCGCGGCACAGCTCTACGGCGCCGGGCTGAAGCTGCTCGACATCACCGTGCTGTACGCGCAGCAGCGGCACCAGTTCGGTGGACCGATCGGACGCTTCCAGGCGGTGCAGTACCTGTGCACCGACCTCGCGATCGCTGCGCACTTCACCTCGGTGCACGCCCGGTCGGCAGCCACCGCCCTCGACGCCGGCCTCGATCCGCAGCCGCACATCGGTCTGATGCGCAAGCAGGCGGCGAAGGCCGCGCAGGAGATCGTCCACTCGGCGCACGAGGTCCACGCCGGCATCGGGTACATGTTCGAGTCGAACGTGCACCTGTTCACCGACGCCGCCAAGCGCTGGCAGTTCGATTTCGGTTCTGCGGCACGCAACGACGCCGACATCGTCGAGGCTCTCGACCGCATCTACACCGGGACCGGCCGATGAGCTACATCGACTACCGCGTCGACGACGCCGTCGCCGTCATCAGCCTGAACCGTCCGGACCAGCACAACGCGCAGGACGCATCGCTGTTGCAGGACCTCGACGCCCGCTGGCAGGAGGCCGCCCGCGACGACGACGTCAAGGTGATCGTCGTGCGTGCCAACGGCGACAACTTCTCCGCCGGCCACGACCTGAAGACCGTGGCCCCGGGGTACTTCAAGGAGGGTAAGACGACCCTCGAGAGCGCCTACGGGTGGGAGACCGAGCACTATCTCGGTTTCTCCCGCAAGTGGCGCGACGTACCGAAGCCGTCGATCGCGGCGGTCCAGGGTGCCTGCGTCGCCGGGGCTCTCAACGTCATCTGGCCGTGCGACCTGATCGTCGCGGCCGACAACACCTATTTCAGCGATCCTGTCGTGAAATTCGGTGTCGGTGGCGTCGAGTACCACGCGCACACCTGGGAACTCGGTGCCCGCCGTGCCAAGGAGATGCTGTTCACCGCCCGGAAGCTCACCGCGGCCGAGGCGTTCGATGCCGGCATGGTGAACCGCGTCGTCCCGCTCGACGAACTCGACACGCAGACCACGGACCTCGCGCGGGAGATCGCACAGATGGACCCGTGGGGGCTGGCCACCGCCAAGCGTGCCGTCAACCAGACCCTCGACATCATGGGCCAGCAGGCGGCGCTGCAGTCGGCCTTCGACATCCACTGGCACGGGCACGCGAATGCCCTGTTGCGCACCGGATATCCGCTCCTGACGCCCGGCCCGCTTTCCTCGAAGACGAAGGAGGAGAACTCGTGAACTCGGACATCGCGCCGAACGACGCAGTCTCCCTGTGGGATCTGCTGGCCCTGCGGGCCGAGACCACCGGCGACGCCGTCGCCCTCATCGACGAGCACGATCGCCGCATGACCTTCGCCGAGGTCGTCTCCGTAGCCGAACGCGTCGCGGCCGGCCTGCTGGCCCGCGGCATCGAACCCGGCTCCACGGTGAGCTGGCAGCTGCCCACCCGCATCGAGACCGTCGTGCTCAGCCTGGCGCTGTCGCGTCTCGGCGTGATCCAGAACCCGATCATCCCGCTCTACCGGGCACGCGAGGTCGGGGCGATGGTCGCCCAATGCGAGTCGGAATGGCTGATCACCCTGGGAGAGTTCCGCGGCTTCGACCACGGCGCCATGGCCGAGGAGCTGCGTGCGGCGAGCGGTGACCGTCTGAACCTGCTGATCGTCTCCTCCGAGCTGCCCGACGACGACCCGGCCGGTCTTCCTCCCACGCCGGTCGGCCGCGACGAGGTGCGCTGGATCTACACGACCTCCGGAACGACGTCGGCGCCCAAGGGTGTTTGCCACACGGACGGCACGCTCATCGCCGGCGGCGTCTCCCTCGCCGATGCGATCGGCGCGTCGGCCGAGGACGTCGGTACCATCTTCTTCCCGTACGCGCACATCGGTGGCCCCGACCTGTTGATCGCCTCGCTGACCACCGGCATGTCGCTGACGCTCATGGAGGTCTACGAGCCGCGTGCCGCAGTGGACCTGATGCGTCGTGCGGGCGTGACCATCACCGGTGGCTCGACCCCGCACTACGCACTGCTGCTCGAGGAGCAGCGGAAGAACCCGGGCGCTCGCGTGGTTCCGACCCTGCGCATGCTGACCGGCGGCGGAGCGCCCATGCCGGAGAAGCTGTTCCGCGACGTGCTCGCCGAGATGGGCATCCCGATCCTGCACGCCTACGGCATGACCGAGTGCCCGATGATCACCTCGGCGCGGATGAGCGACAGCATCGAGCAACTGGCCACCACCTCCGGTCGTCCCGTGCTCGGTTGCGAGGTGCAGATCCGCACCGAGGAGGACGACGTGTTGCCCACCGGCGAGGTGGGCCGGGTGTGGCTGCGCGGCCCGATGTTGTTCAAGGAGTATCGCGCCGACGGCGAGATCATCCGTCCCTTCGACGCCGACGGCTGGATGTTCACCGGCGACACCGGCAGGCTCGAGGCGGAGGGTCATCTGGTCCTCGTCGGCCGGGAGAAGGACCTGATCATCCGCAAGGGCGAATCGATCAGCCCCACCGAGATCGAAGAGGTGCTCGCGGCGCACTCCGCCGTCGCGGATGTCGCGGTCATCGGCCTTCCCGACGACCGGTCGGGTGAGCGCATCTGCGCTGTCCTGCAACTGCACGACGGTGCAACCGACCTCGACGTAGACGAGATCCGCGCGTACTGCCGGGAGGCCGGTATCTCGCCGGCGAAGTTCCCCGAGGACGTCGTGATCGTCTCGGAGATGCCGAAGACCCCGACGATGAAGATCCGTAAGCAGCACCTCCGGCAGTCCGTCATCGACCAGCGGGCACTGTCCGGCGCGGCCGTCGACTGACACGGCCCCCGTGCCCGCCCCCGAATCCGAGAATTGGAAGTTCCCATGCCAGGACGTAGCTTCATAGAGCGCGCCGTCGAGTGCGCCGACACCAATGCGTTGCGGATGGCGCTGTACCAGGCGACCCGCGACGCGGAGATCGCGGCGATCACCCCCGAACGCGTCTTCGGTCCGACGACGGACGCGATCGTGTTCTCCGACGAGGACACCGCGCTCATCCGGGCGAAGGCCGTCGAATACCTGCTCTCGGAGCCGGACGAGTCGACGCTGCCGGTCCCGTCGCGAGACGAGATCATCGAGCTGCTGGAGGTGGCGGAAGCCCGCACTCTCGGACCCGACGATCTGATCATGCGGCACAAGCTCCCGGCCTTCCCCGACCTGCCCTATCAGGCACAATGGCACGGGGAGAAGGTGATTCCGGAGGGCTACCACGTCGCGATCGTCGGTGCCGGCTTCGCCGGTATCGCCATGGGTGTGCAACTGGCAACTCTCGGTGTCCCCTTCACGATCTACGAGCGTCGCGCCGAGGTCGGCGGGGTGTGGAGCATCAACACCTACCCCGACGTGCGCGTCGACACGGTGAGCTTCACCTACGAGTACGCCTTCGAGAAGAAGTACCCGTGGACCGAGTACTTCGCCCGTCAGTCCGACGTGCGCGCGTACCTTGATCACGTGGCGCGCAAGTACGGTGTGTACGAGCACATCCGGTTCGGCTCCGACGTCACCGAGGCTCGTTTCGACGAGCCGACGCAGCGCTGGACGCTGACCGTGCAGGGCGAGGAGTCCGTCACCGAGGTCGAGGCGAACGTGGTCGTCGCCGCCAGCGGTGTGTTCGCGACACCGCGTGAGCTCTCGGTGGAGGGCGTCTCCGACTTCACCGGCCAGGTCGTGCACACCGCCCGGTGGAACGAGGACGTCGAGTACGCCGGCAAGAAGGTCGCTGTAATCGGCAACGGCTCGACCGGCGTGCAGCTGCTGTCGAAGATCGCCGAGAAGGCCGAATCCGTGACGGTGTATCAGCGCACGCCGCAGTGGATCTCGCCGCGAACCAATTACGGCGTGCCGATCTCCGACGAGCTGCAGTGGCTGATCCAGAAGATGCCGTTCTACTGGAACTGGAACAAGTACGTTGCCGGCCTGGCCACCATCGACCTGCGCAACGTGCTCATGCCGGATGAGGAGTGGATCGCGAACGGCGGGCAGGTCAGCAAGCGCAACGACATGCTGCGCGAGATCCTCGTCGGTTATATCTCGGCACAGGTCGACGGCCGGCAGGATCTCATCGACAAGCTGATCCCCGACTACCCGCCGATGACGCGACGCCCGGTGGTCGACAACAACTGGTACGCCTCGCTGACCAGGAACAACGTCGAACTCGTCACGACTCCGATCGAGCGGATGACCGACACCGCGATCGTCACCGCGGACGGGGAGGCCCGCGAGACGGAACTGGTCATCGCCGCGGTCGGTTTCCAGACCGAGAAGTACATCTGGCCGACGCAGTACTTCGGCCTCGGTGGTGTGACCCTCGAGGACGTCTGGACCGCGCAGGGCGCGCAGGCGCACCTCGGCATGACGGTGCCCGGTTTCCCGAACATGTTCATGCTGTACGGCCCCAACTCGCAACCGGTGGCCAGCGGTGCGGGTTTGCCGGTGTGGTTCGAGGTCTGGACCGGCTACATCGCCGAGTGCATCGTGGGGATGCTCGAGAAGGGCCGGGCGTCGATGGTCATACGCAAGGACGCCTTCGACGAGTACAACGAGCAGCTGCACGAAGAGGCCAAGAAGCTCATCTACCTGATGCCGAACTCGGCGATGGAGAAGAACTACTACGTCAACGAGTTCGGTCGGCTGCAGATGAACGCGCCGTGGAACGGCGAGAAGTACTACGAGCTGTGCGAGAAGCCGGACGAGTCGCACTACGACTTCACCGACGCGCAGTAACGCACTCTCCTCCGAAGTGAAGTTCACTCTGGAGTATCCCGGCGACGTCGCGGGTGCGGCGCCCTGCTTCCGGGAGGGCGCCGCGCTCGCTCGGATCGCAAGGGACGCAGAGGATCACGGTTTCGAAGCACTGTGTCTCGCCGATCATCCGGCACCGTGCGCGAAGTGGTTCGACGCCGGCGGACACGACAGCTTCGAGCCTGCGGTCGCGCTGGCGTACGCGGCGGCGACCACCACGTCGCTGAAGTTGATGACCAACCTCTACGTGTTGCCCTTCCGCAATCCGTATCTCGCCGCCAAGGCGTTGACGACCTTGGATCTGCTGTCCGGGGGACGCCTGGTCGTCGGGGTAGGGGCGGGATACCTGCGGTCGGAGTTCGCAGCACTGGGCGTGAACTTCGACGACCGCGCCGCACTGTTCGACGAAGCGATCGACGCCCTGCGCCGGATCTGGATGTCGCCGTCCACACCGGTGACCGGCGAAAGATTCGGTGGGACAGGGGAGATGCGTCTGTACGCCCCTGTGCAGCAACCGCATCCACCACTGTGGATCGGTGGGAACAGCCGTGCGGCGATCCGGCGGGTGGTGACGGCGGGGGAGGGATGGTGCCCGGTCGTCGGCTCCGAGCAGATGACCTCCTCCGTTCGGACGGCATCGATGACGGGCGTCGACGACCTGCGTCGCGCCGTGGGGCGCCTGCGGGACGAACTGTTGCGTGCCGGCCGGGACCCGGCGCAGATCTCGATCCAGGTGGAGGCCCCGCCGGTCGATGTCGCCGACTCCCGCTCCGTGATGCGGTTCGTCGAACGCGCCGACGAACTGGCGGAGGTCGGTGTCACGAACCTGTGTGTGCATGCCGATGCCCGGTCGCTCGAGGCCGCGTCGGAATTCGTCGCGGGATTCGGGGAGCAGATCCTCCGGCCGCTGTGGGGTTGACGCCGATTGTGTGCCGGCGGGTTGACGCCGGTGGCCGACGTCGAGCGTTCCCGACCGGTCCGACGTGCTCACGCCGATCCGGCATTGTCAATGGAAAATTTTCACTCGATGAAACCGGATGGTTCCTAAATGCTCACCTGCCGTCGCGATTTCGCGGGCCCGTACCGCGGGTTGATCGTCACTTCCAGGACCGGATCGAATGCAACCGAAAATTCGGCAGAGTTGTTGACGCAAACGTAGCCGATGGCTACAGTGAGTCCGGTCACAAGTCGTACGGGTAGATGTTGTCGTTCACGAATCCGATTCGCTCGTCGTCCGGCATGTCCCGAGAACGACCGACAACCACCCCCGCACCTCGTTACCGAGGACCTGATGTTGAGGAGTCGATGTTGAGCACGCGTAAGTCGAACTGGGGCCGTTGGGGCGAAGCGGACGAGCTGGGCGCCCTCAACCACCTCACGCCGGAGCGGGTCCTCGCCGCCCTCCGTCTGCCCAAGACGGGCAAGACCTACAGCCTCAGCATTCCGATCCAGCGATCGGGCGTGCCGAACCTCGAATACCGCGGCATTCCGCAGCGTCTCACCCTCACCAACCATCAGGACGAGGCGATGGCCCTCGCCAACGGCGGTGTCCCCGGCGTCGGCGCCAACGAGGACCAGCTCGTCATGCCGTCGCACACCTCGACGCACATGGATGCACTGTGTCATGTGTACTCCGAGAACAAGATCTACAACGGTTACCCCGCCGACCAGGTCACCCCGTACTCGGGTGCGGCCAAGTGCAGCATCGACAAGGTCGGTGGCATCGCCGGCCGTGGCGTCCTCATCGACGTCGCGGCGTCGAAGGGTGTCGACCTGCTCGAGCCCGGTTACGTCATCACCGTCGCCGACCTGCAGAAGGCCCTGGACGACCAGGGTGTCGAACTGCAGACCGGCGACCTGGTGCTCATCCGCACCGGATGGCTCGAGGACTACCTGGCCAACCAGGGCGAGATGATGCCGCAGCCGGGCATCGGCCTCGAAGCTGCCGCGTTCCTCGCCGAGAAGGACGTCGCGCTGGTCGGCTCCGACAACGCCGCGATCGAGCCCATCCCGTTCGACCAGAACGTCTACCTCGGTGGACACATCATCCTGCTCGTCGAGCACGGCATCTACCTGGTCGAGAACATGAACCTCGCAGAACTCGCCGCCGACCGGTGCTACGAGTTCCTGCTGACCATCGGCGCGCTGAAGATTACCGGCGGCACGGCGAGCCCGGTCACCCCCGTCGCCGTCGGCTGACCGAACCCCCCTCACACGAACAGGACCCCCGGATGACTGCGAACACCGAAGCTGCCGTACACACGTACCGCACCTCCCATGTCGGACTGTGTGTCTCCGATCTCGCCAAGAGCCTTCGCTTCTACTGCGACGGACTGGGTTTCACCAAGATCATGGAATACGACATCGACGAGCAGATCCCCGAGGTTGATGCTCCGTGCAGCCTCACCTCCTCCTTCCTGGAGAAGGACGGCCTGCGCATCGAACTGCTGTCCTACCGGCAGCCCGGCGTAATCGGCACCCCGCCCACCCGTCGTAACCATCTGGGCATGACCCACCTGTCGTTCTTCGCCGACGACATCGACGCCGCAGCCGACGCGCTGTGCGAATACGGCGGCACCCTGGTGCCGGAAACCCGCGCCGGCCTGGGCGACCCGACCGCACCGCAGTTCGTGTTCGTCGCCGACCCCGACGGCAACCGCGTCGAGCTCATGTACATCCCTGCCGGCACCCCCTGGTGACCGGACCTGCGCCGGATCACGGCATCCCCTCGATACATCGCTGAATGCGTCACGGCCGACGAATCCCCTCCGTCGCCGGACCGCACATTCCGACGCAGTGACGACCAAAGGACTTTCATGACCGCCCCCGACACCACACGCGATCCACACCTCTGGGAACCCCAGCGCAAGGTCGACGACCTCGAATGGTTCCGCAAGAAGTACGCCGAAGAGCGCGACAAGCGTCTGCCGAACACCGGTGCCGACACCTTCCAGGCGATCGACTTCGAAGGCAGGTTCGCGGACTTCGACGCCGACCCCCACGCCGAGGGCCCGCGCACCACGCCGCCGCAGAGCGCCGATCTCGACATGCTCGTCATCGGCGCCGGCTTCATGGGTATCAGCACCGGCATCGAGCTGAAGAAGATCGGCGTCACGAACTTCAAGATCCTCGACGTCGCAGCAGATTTCGGCGGTACCTGGTACTGGAACCGCTACCCGGGCGTGCGCTGCGACATCGAGTCGTACATCTACCTGCCGTATCTCGAGGAGACGGGCTACGTCCCCACCGAGCGGTACACCCGCGGCAGCGAGATCTTCGCCTACACGCAGTCCCTCTGCAAGCAGTTCGGCCTGTACGAGAACGCCCTCTTCCAGACCCGGGTCACCGAGATGGAATGGGACGAGGACACCGCGCGGTGGACGGTGCGCACCGACGGCGGCGACGTCTTCCGTGCCCGCTTCGTCTCCACCCAGAGCGGTCTGTTCAGCCGCCCCCAGCTGCCCGGCATCCCCGGCATCGAGAAGTTTGCCGGCCACAGCTTCCACACCAGCCGGTGGGACTACGACTACACCGGCGGTGACACCACCGGAAACCTGTCCGGGCTCCGCGACAAGCGTGTGGCCATCATCGGCACCGGCGCCACCGGTATCCAGGCAATCCCGCACCTCGCCGAGCATGCGAAGTCGCTGGTCGTCTTCCAGCGCACCCCCAGCCAGATCGCGCCCCGTGAGAACGCGCCGACCGACGTCGACTGGTTCAAGTCCCTTCCCGAGGGATGGCAGAAGGAGCGTCGTGTCTCCTTCGACAAGTGCGCGATGGACCGCGCCACCGCCGACTGCGACGTCGACGACGGCTGGATCAAGTTCGCCAAGTACCAGCTGCGCGCCATCTACGAGGCCGGCGGTATGGAGCCGACCCTCGAGCAGTACATGGACGCCATGGAGCGCTCGGACTACGAGTGGAACGAGATGCTCCGCGACCGAGTCGACGCCATCGTCAAGGATCCGGTCAAGGCCGAGAAGCTGAAGACCTACTACCGCACCATGTGCAAGCGGCCCGGCTTCAGCGACGACTTCCTTCCGGTCTTCAACAAGGAGTCCGTCGACATCGTCGACACCTCCTCCACGCCGATCGACCGGATCACCGAAAAGGGGATCGTCGTCGGCGACCGCGAGTACGAGGTCGATCTCATCATCTACGCGACCGGCTTCCAGCAGGGACGCACCTGGACCGACAAGGCCGGTTACGACGTGCTGGGCCGCAACGGCAACCGGCTGTCGAAGAAGTTCGCCGAGGGTGCCAGCACCTACCACGGCTTCCTCAGTAAGGACTTCCCGAACCTGTTCTTCCTGGGATTCGTTCAGTCGACGCAGGTTTCGAACATCTCGAACCTCATCGACAACCAGGCCCGGCACATGGTCTACATGGTCGGCAAGTGCCTGAAGGAAGACATCCGGGCCATCGAGCCGACTGCCGAGGCCGAGGCCGGTTGGAACGCCGTCCTCGCCGAGCATGCGGAGATGCGACGGGACTGGAACCTGACGTGCACGCCGGGCCACTACAACAACGAGGGCCGTGTCGACGACAAGCGCAGCACGCTCGTCGGCGGTCTGTACGGGCCCGGCTACGAGTACTTCGAGATGCTCGAGAAGTGGCGTGAGGACGACACTTTCGACGGCATCGCCACGACTCGCTGAGCCTGCGGCATACCGGCATGAATTCTCGAGGACCGCGGGCAGCCGACCTTCCGGCTGCCCGCGCGTCCGGTTCACGAAAGTAGGAGAGAGTAATGACGTTGACTCCGGTGCGACTCGGTTACGCACTGTTCACCATGGTGGATCCGTCGCGCGGCCACGAGGCCGAGTACAACCGCTGGTACGAACGCGACCACCGCTACTCGGGCTGCATGGTCGGTCCGGGTTGGTTCGCCGGTAGCCGCTGGGTCGCCACGAAGGCTCTGAAGGACCTGCGCTTCCCCGAGACCGGACCGGTCGCGACCAGGACCGAGGACGGTTCGTATCTGGCGATCTACTGGGTTCACGAGCCCGATGCGGAGGTCGCCGACGCCTGGGCCCAGAAGCAGGTCGGCGAACTCTACGCTGCCGGACGTGGTTTCGCCGAGCGTGAGCACGTCCACACCGGCCAGTACCTGCCGGACTCGACCATCTCGGCACACGAGGACGGTGTCCCGCTCGAGCTCGCACACGATCATCACTACGGCGGACTCGTCACCGTCATGATCGAGCCGGCCGAGGGCGTCGACCGCGCGTCCGCGCTCGACACCATCAACAGCGGTCCGGTCGAGAAGCTCCTCGCCACCGGTGCCGTCGATCTCGTGAGCAACTGGCGCATGAAGCCGTGGCCCGCCGACCACAACGTGCCGATGAAGATGGGTAACGACGGCGGATCCACCGAGCGCATCCTGCAGATGTGCTTCCTCGAGGGCAATCCCGCCGAGAGCTGGCAGCACATCGTCGACTACGCCGAGAACATAGAGAACTCGGGTGCCGGTCACGTCACCTTCGCCTCGCCGTTCATTCCGACCGTCGTCGGTACGGACAAGTACACCGACGAATTGTGGTGAGACCCGTGTTGAGCGGTGAGAAGATCCTGGTGACCGGCGTGACCGGTCAGATCGCGTTCCCGATCGCGAGGACACTCGCGGCCGAGAACGAAGTGTGGGGGCTGGCGCGATACAGCCGCCCCGACGACCGGCAGCGGGTGACCGACGCGGGAATCGTCCCGATCACCTGTGATCTCGGAAACGGCGACTTCGACGGTGTACCGGACGATTTTACGTACGTCGTGCATCTGGCGGCGAGCCTGGCTCCGGGATGGGATTACGACGCCGCGATCCGCGCCAACGCGGAAGGTACCGGACTTCTCCTGCAGCACTGCCGGTCCGCCAAGGGCGTCCTCGTGATGTCGACCCATTCGGTCTACCGCCCGCAGGACGACCCGATGTACGTGTTCACCGAACAGTCGCCGCTGGGCGAGTGCAACAGCACCCACACCCCGACCTACTCGATGTCGAAGATCAGCCAGGAAGCCACCGCGCGGTTCGCTGCACGCGCCTTCGGTGTCCCGGTGACGATCGCTCGGATGAACGCCTCGTACGGCCCCAACGGGGGACTGCCGGCCATGCACGTCGACGCCATCGCCGACGGCCGGCCCATCACCACCCGCTGGGATCCGTGCATGTACAGCCCGATCTACGAGGACGACATCAACGCCCAGGTCGGTGCTCTGCTCGAGGCGGCGTCCACACCTGCGCTCATCGTCAACTGGGGAGGCGACGAACCGGTGAGCGTGCAGGAGTGGGCGGCCTACGCCGGCGAGTTGATGGGGGTCGAGCCCGTCGTCGACGTGGCTCCGATCGAGGGAACGCTGCGCGGATCCATTGCGGACACCACGCTGCGTGCCTCCATCACCGGACCGTGCACGGTGGATTGGCGTGAGGGCATCCGTCGGACGATCGCCGTTCGCCATCCGGACAAGCTCGTCGAGCCCGCCCACTCGTGAGCATCCCCTCGTAGACCGCCATCAGGGAGACCACATGACGACGACACTGCACACCGCGCTGCCCACCGAACGGACCGGCACCCCCGCCGGCCCGGAGCTGCAGCAGAAACGCGCGCTGTTCTCCGCGACCGACATCGACCCCGCCCTCGGGGTCACCGCCGACGCGACGGATCTCGCTGGTGTGCCCTGCCGCACCATCCGTGCCGGAGACACCGCCACCGTCCTGTACCTGCACGGCGGCGGCTACCGGATGGGCAGCCCCGAGGCGTACAACGCCTACGCCGGGAAGATCGCGGCGGGCGCCGACGCCACGGTCGTCCTGCCCCGCTACCGGCTCGCGCCGGAGAACCCGTTCCCGGCCGGGCTGCGCGACGCGGTGGCGGTCTACGAGGAGCTCGCGTCGAGCACCGACGCGCCGATCGTCCTTGCCGGTGACTCGGCCGGCGCCGGGATGGCCGCGGCGGTGATCGTCGCAGCCGCCGCCGGCGACATCCGGCGGCCGGACGGATTGATGCTGCTGTCACCGTGGCTCGACCTGCACTGCTCGTCGCCGTTCTACGAGACCGCCCCCGATGTCTTCTTCCCGCTGGCGACGGCGGAGTCGGCGCGCGAGGACTACCTGCAGGGTGCCCCTGCAAGCGACCCGCTGGCCTCGCCGTTGCTGGCCGACCACGCGGGATTCCCACCCACGCTGATCCAGGTCGGCGGCAACGAGGCGCTGGTCGGCGACGCTCTCGGCCTGGCCGAATCGCTCGCGAACGCGAACGTCACCTGCACGCTGGAAGTGGTTGCGGAGCAAGGACACACGTGGCCGCTGATCCAGCCCGATCACAGCGTCTCCGTCGCGTCGATCGAGTCGTGCGCCCGGTTCGTGCGGGCACGTGCAGATGAGCAGTCCACATTCAGCTAACTGAGGAGACGAGATGACCGACTTCACGAACCGGGTTGCCCTGGTGACCGGCGCTGCGCGAGGACAGGGCCGCTCGCATGCCGTCGCGCTCGCCGAACGCGGGGCCGACATCGTCATCTGCGATCGCTGCGAGGACAGTGACGCGGTCGCATACCCGTT
This sequence comes from Rhodococcus sp. C26F, assembly GCF_053345925.1. Classification (NCBI taxonomy): domain Bacteria; kingdom Bacillati; phylum Actinomycetota; class Actinomycetes; order Mycobacteriales; family Nocardiaceae; genus Rhodococcus; species Rhodococcus sp. C26F. The sequence continues at coordinate 96,675 of NZ_JBKFBA010000011.1, read as the reverse complement.
GAGCACCAAGGACGATCTCGAGGAGACCGTGCGCCTGGTCGAAGCGACCGGCCGGCGGTGCATCTCGGTTCAGGCCGACACCGCAGACCGATCGGCCGTCGAGGCTCTGGTCCGTCGGGCCGAGGAGGAACTCGGAAGAATCGACATCGCCATCGCGAACGCCGGGGTCTCGGCGGCCGCTCCCGTCCAGGACCTTCCCGACAGCCAGTGGTCCGAGGTCATCGGCACGAATCTGACGGGTGTGTTCCACACCGTGGCCGCCGTCGCGCCCGGGATGATCGAGCGTGGATACGGACGGATCGTGACGATCGCGTCGATGCTCGGCCGTGCAGCAGCTCCGGCCCAGGCCGCCTATTGTGCGTCGAAGTGGGGTGTCATCGGGATGACCAAGAGCGCGGCGCTCGACCTGGCCCCGCACGGCATCACCGTCAACGCCGTTGCTCCCGGCAATATCTCGACCCCGATGGTGCACAACGACGCGCTGTACCGGATGATGCGTCCCGATCTCGAGAACCCGACGCGCGCCGACATCGAACCGATCTTCGCGAGTCTCCACGGACAGCCCGTGCCGTTCCTGGAGCCGGAAGAGATGACCCACGCCGTGCTGTTCCTCGCGGCCGAGGCGAGTGCACACATCACCGGAACCGTGATGTCCGTCGACGCCGGCGCGGCGGCGCGGGTCACCGCCTGACGCCACTCGGTTTCAGTCTCCCCGACAGCGGAGCGCGAAACGGTCAGCAGAGCGCGCAATAACGCGCACCTATGACCACTTCGCGCTCCGCTGTTTTCGGTCGAGGGTGGTTACCGGAGGAAGTGCGCGTACTTTCCGCGCCGCTCCGCCTTCAGCGTCGTGTTGAGCACCAGGCGGGTCTGGAGGCGGATGTAGTCGTCGAGGGTGTAGATGGATCCGAAGTGCCAGTGCTTGAGCGCCCACCCGTGGGCGAGCAACAGGATGTCGAACACCATCAGGTCGACGTCGATGGGCTCCATGATTCCGGCGGAGATGCCGTCGTCGAGGGCGGAGCGCAGCGGTGCCGACGTCTCGACCTCCAGCTCCTTGATCCGGGCACGACCGGCAGTGTCGAGCGTGCGACTTTCTCGGTAGGTGAGGACGGTGGCGTCGAGGTTCTCGTCGACGATCTCGATGTAGCGGCGGATGCCGGCGGCGAGCNCGTCGCCGGCGGCCTCCATCGCAGGTTCGATCTGGTCGCGGAAGGTGTCGAGGATCGAGACGATGGTGGCGAGAAGGATCTCCTCCTTGCCGCCGAAGTACTTGTAGATCAGTCCGACGCTGACGCCGGCCTCGTCGGCCAGCGCCTGCATGGACATCTGGTGGAAACCGGTGCGCTGCATGACCTGCACGGCGGCGTCGAGGACCTGCTTGCGGCGGGAACTGGTGCGAACTGCCCGCACGGCCTCTTCCACGGGAAGTGCATCGTGGTCGGTGGTCATAGGGGCTCCTCGTCGCTTTTCGGTCCGATTCACAGTACCGAGTGCTCAGCGGTGTGAATCGTGCAGCTGGGACGGTCGTCAGATCCCGAGATCCTTCGCGACGATCGTCTTCATGATCTCGGTGGTTCCGCCGTAGATCGTCTGGATGCGGGCATCGACGAAAGCGCGTGCGACGCCGTATTCGCGCATGTAGCCGTAGCCACCGTGCAGTTGCAGGCACCGGTCGGCGACACGCACCTGAAGTTCGGTGGCCCACCACTTCAGGCGGGCGGCGCGGGCGGCGGTGAGCTGCCCGGCGACGTGTTCGGCGATGCAGTCGTCGAGGTAGGTGCGGGCGATGTCGAGCTCGGTGGCCAGCTCGGCGAGCACGAACTGGGTGTTCTGGAAGCTCGACACCGGCTTCCCGAAGGCCTTCCGTTCGCGGACGTAGTCGAGGGTCTGCGCGAGGACCCCCTCGGCTGCGGCGACCGCACCGATCGACAGCGACAACCGTTCCTGCGGGAGGTTGTGCACCAGCTGGTAGAAGCCGCGACCTTCGTCGCCGAGGCGGTTCGCGACCGGCACCCGCATGTCGGTGAACGTCAGCTCGCTGGTGTCCTGGGCGTGCAGGCCGATCTTCTCGAGATTGCGTCCGCGGGAGAAGCCGGGGGTGTCGGCCTCGACGACCAGCAGCGTCAGTCCCTTGTGCGGGTCGTCGGAGGTGCGGGTCGCGACGACGAACAGGTCGCCGTTCTGACCGTTGGAGATGAACGTCTTGGCTCCGTTGACGACGTAGTGATCGCCGTCGCGCACCGCGGAGGTGCGGATGCCGGTGAGGTCGCTGCCGGTGCCGGGTTCGGTCATGGCGATACCCAGCACGGTCTCGCCACTGACGACGCCGGGCAGCCAGCGTGCCTTCTGTTCGTCGTCGGTCAGCTCGGTCAGGTAGGGCAGCACCACGTCGTTCTGCAGGGAGAACGCGATGCCTGCCGCGGCGTTGCCGGCGCGGTTGACCTCCTCGATGAGGATGGCGTTGTACCGGAAGTCGTCCACTCCGGGTCCGCCGTACTTCTCGTCGACGGAGAAGGCGAGCAGTCCGAGCTTGCCGGCTTCGGTGAACAACGACCGGTCGAGGCAGCTCGCGTGCTCCCAGTCCTCGTGCACGGGCGTGATCTTGTCGCGGACGAAGTCGCGAGCGACCTCCCGGAACTGCTGGTGCTCGGTCTCGTATTCGAGGCGTGCGTTCATCGTGTGATCCTCGAGTCGGTGGGTGCGGTGAACAACCCTGCGGCGAATTCGTCGGCTGCCGTTCGGGTTGCCTTGTAGTGCAGTTTCTTTCCGGTGGCCGAGACCGGCAGTGACTCGACGAAGCGATATGCCCGCGGCCGCTTGAAGGTCGACAGCATCGGGTGCTCGCGACAATGCGCGTCGAGGACGTCGGCCGTGACGTCCGGGCTGCCGGCGACGATGTACGCGACGACGATGCGTCCCCACCGGTCGTCGGGCACGCCGACGACGAGGCAGTCGGACACATCCGGATGCGAGTTGAGCGCTTCCTCGACCTGCACCGGATGGACGTTCTCACCACCGCAGACGAGCATGTCGTCCTTGCGCCCGACGATGGTGACGAACTCCCCGGCGTCCCACGTGGCGAGGTCGCCGATGTGCAGCCATCCGTTGTTGAACTTGGCCTTCTCCTGGTCGGGGGAGTCGAAGTAGGCGTTCGAACCCTTGGGGGAGCGGACGATCACTTCTCCGACCTCTTCGCCGTCCTTGGCGACGACGTCGTCGTGGTGGGCGAGCCGGTCCTCGTAGATGTGGACCACGCGCACGTCGTCGTCGGTGCAAGCGCGACCCGCGGTGCCGGCATGTTCGGGCAGATCGGTGGGGCGCAGGAAGGTGTTCCAGAACCCTTCGGTGCTGCCGTAGCCGTTGAAGATCCGCGGGTTGAGGACCTGTTGGTATCGCAGTGCCGCTTCACGTTCGAGCGGCGCACCCATCGTGACGATGCCGCGCAGCGACGACAGGTCGCGCGGACGGGCCTCCTGCGCGGCGGCGAGCATCGCGAGGTTGGTGGGCGCTCCGATGAGGAAGGTGAGGCCGTGCTCGGCGACGAGGTCGAGGACACGGTCGGCGTCGAAGGTGCGCAGGGGCACCACTTCTCCGCCGATGTAGAAGACCGGGTTGGGTCCTCCGGAGTACAGGCCGCCCCGGTGGAACCACGGCGTCATGTTGAGCGTCTTGTCCTCGGGGCTCAACGGGAAGTGCATGATGACGTCGTGCGCGCTGAAGATCTCGATCATGCTGTTGAGCGGCACACCCTTCGGCATGCCGGTCGTGCCCGAGGTATAGAGGCGGGTGGTCTCGTCCCACACCGTCCGGTGCAGCGGCGGGAGCGCGACCCGATCGGCCGCCAGGTGCCGGTACCGCACGACGGTGGCGCCGGGAACGGAGACAGGGTCGCCGTCGCCCACCGCGACGATCACCTTCGGTGTGTGCGCCGAGCGTTCCAGCGCCTCCGTCACCATCGGGGTGAGCTCGGTGTCGTAGACGAAGACCGTGGGTGCGGACTTGTCGAGGATGAACGACGTTTCGCCGGAGGCGAGCCGGAAGTTGATCGGCGAACCCACCGCGCCGACGGCCTGGGTGGCGAGATACAGCTCGGCGAACTCGACACTGTTGAACAGCTGATAGGCGACGACATCCCCGGCCTGCACACCTGCATCGGCCAGACCCGTGGCGACCCGGTCGACGCGCTCGCCGAGTTCGGCGTAGGTCAACCGGGTCCCGGTGTCGGGATCGGTGATGGCAACGCGGTTCCCGTACCGTCCCAGGTTGCGCCGGAAGCCGTTGAGATACGTGAAGTCGTTCTCGAAGTACTCCCGGTAGGCCCGGGCGTTGTACGACGCGCTCATGATTCGATCTCCCCTGACGATGTCGGTCAGCCGGCCATGGTGAGGCCGCCGCTGACGCTGATCACCTGACCCGTGATGAACGATGCGGACTCGGATGCGAAGAACAGGACCGGTGCGGCGACCTCTTCGGGTCGCGCGAGCCGCCGGAACGGAATGGCCTTGATGAGAGCAGCTTTGAGCTTCTCTTCCTGGGCCTGGAACAGCGGGGTGTCGGTGGGGCCGGGGCACACGCAGTTGACGTTGATGTTGTGCCGGGCCATCTCGCGGGCGAGCGACTTGGTGAGGGCGATGACGCCGCCCTTTGCTCCCGCATAGATGGATTCGCCGGAACTGCCGACACGACCTGCATCGCTGGCGAGGTTGATCACGCGACCGCCGTTTCCGGCGTCGATGATGCCGGGCAGGAAGGCGCTGCAGATGTTCACCGGGCCGAGATAGTTGATCGCGACGACCTTCTGGGCGAACTCCGGTGTGGCGTTGAGGAACTGATCGGTGCGGTCCCAGCCGGCGGCGTTGACGATCACGTTGGGCACGCCCACCTCGGCATGGGTGCGGTCGCGGAGTTCGTCGACCTGCGCGCGGTCGGAGATGTCGACCGGGAGTGCCGTGATCAGCTGGGGGTACTCCTTGGCGGTGGCCTCGGCGGCCGCGAGATCGAGATCGGCGGCGACGACGCGATCACCCTGCGCGGCGAAGCCGAGAGCGATGGCCTTGCCGATGCCGGAACCGGCGCCGGTGACCAGTGCGATGTTGCTCATGGGAGGTCCTTACGGTCTGAGGGAACTCGGGTCAGGCCTTGACGTACTTCGCGAAGTCGGCTGGCCGCTTCTCCGCGAAAGCCTTGGCGCCTTCGAGCCCTTCGTCGGACTTGCCGAACAGGTCGAGCGCCGACATCGCGAGGTTGCTCAGACCGGCCTGGTGGTCGGTGTCGGCGTTGAAGGACTGCTTGAGGAATTTGATCGCAGTGGGGCTCTTCTCGGCAATCTCGGCGGCGACGGCCTTGGCTTCATCGAGCAGCTTCTCCTGCGGGACAACCCAGTTGACGAGTCCCCAGCGCTCGGCGGTGGCGGCATCGTACTGGCGGCACAGGTACCACATCTCGCGGGCGCGCTTCTCGCCGACGACGCGGGCGAGGAAGGCGGAGCCGAAACCGGCGTCGAACGAACCGACCTTGGGTCCGGCCTGGCCGAACCGGGCGTTCTCCGACGCGATGGAGAGATCGCAAAGCACGTGGAGGACGTGTCCGCCGCCGACGGCGACACCGTTGACGGCGGCGATGACCGGCTTGGGGATGTCGCGGATCAGCTTGTGGAGGTAGCCGATCTCGAACATGCCGCTCTCGGTGGGCCCGTAGTCGCCGGTCTCGGCGCGCTGCTTGACGTCGCCGCCGGTGCAGAAGGCCTTCTCGCCGGCGCCGGTGAGGATGATGGCCGAGACCCGGCTGTCGGCCCAGGCCGATCGGAACGCCTTGATCAGTTCCTCGACGGTCTTGCCCCGGAAGGCGTTGTAGCGCTCGGGCCGATTGATCGTGATGATGCCGGCTGCGCCGTCGATCTCGTAGGTGATGTCCTCGAAGTCGGTCATGGGATCCCCTTCATCGCTGCAGGTAGGAGCCTGATCGAACAGCCATTCCCTGCGGGTGAATGACTATTCATTTCTCATGAAGCTACATTCACGAAAGGGGTGTGTCAACCGTCACATGGGTGCTTCGGCGACTTGGGTGGATCTGACCCCGGATTCCGGGGGTGAATCCACCGAAATCGGCATCCGTGCGTCGTAACGACGCGGGGTGGTACTCCGACACCAGTTCAGGAAGGCGCTCAGCACGTGTGTGGTCGGGAAAGCAGCACACGGGGCCTGGTGTCGGGTTGAAGGAGAAACATGAAGTTCGTCGTCCCCTACCTGCGCGTCGTAGCGGGGATGTTCGCCGCCATCACGCTGTGGCTGGCGATCGTGGAAGTAGTCAACGGCAACGGGGCCGACGCGATCCTGTTCGTGGCATTCGCGGCCGGCCTGGGATATCTCGCGATCGGCAAGCCCCTGCGCGACCGCCGCAAGCGCATCAAGACCGAGCAGGACGCGATCGCCGCACGCGCCGAAGCCGGCCACCGTGCGTTCCTCGCGGGGGACGTGCGGGCCGCGATGGCACCGCCGCCCGAGCCGCCGAAGCCTCCGCGGATCCGCCGTGGGGTGATCATCGCCGCTGCCGTCGCCGGACTGATCGTCCTCATGGGAATCATCGGCGACATCTCGGACGGGCTGGACTCACCCACGAAGGACGACGCCAGTACCACGCCTCGCGCTGCCGCACCGACGACCACCACGCCGTACACAACGTCGGCTGCCACCACCGCACGGACCGTCGCTCCGGAAACCACTCCCGCGACGAGGATCTCCACCACGCAGGTCGCGGCGGTCGCGTCCACCGCGGTGATGCCGAATGTCGTGTGCATGGATCTCCAAGCGGCACAGGATGCTATCCAGGCTGTGGGCGTGTTCTACTCCACGAGCGTCGACGCGACCGGTCAGGGACGCGCGCAGGTATGGGACAGGAACTGGGTCGTCGTCGACCAGACTCCCTCGGTGGGAGCATCGATCGGTGAAGGCGACCCAGTGCTGTCGGTTCTGAAAGAGGACGAATTCAGCGGGTGTTAGGCCATCGGCTGCTCCATGCGGGAGAGGTCCTCGGTGGTGGCGGTGTTCGACGGATGTCGGCCGCCCCTCGGGAATCCCACCGATCCCGGCCGTAGGGCCTCGACCCGCAGGCCCGCCATCGCGGCCTTCAGTCCGAGATCCTTGATGGTCGAGGCGATTCGGCCGGCATACGCCTGTTCCTTCGGGTTGTCGTCCCGTTCGTGGAACTGGACGACACCGACGCGTCGGCCCAGGCTCACACCGACGCCGTTGAACCCGAAATCGAGGTTCGCGGGTTCTTCACCGGCGATACGGCTGAGAACCGTATCGGCCGCAGCCAGGCCGGTGGGCAGGGCGGACTGGCATGCCATCCGCACCGGCTCTCCCGACGGTGCCGCGCAGTCACCGGCGGCGATCACGCGCTCGTCGTCGATGCTGGTCATCGTTTCGTCGGTGAGGATCCGGCCGAGTTCATCCGTCCTGAAGCCGCTGGAGCGGGCCAGTTCGGGAACGCCGAATCCGGCGGTCCAGACGGTGATCGCACTCTCGAGGACGGTGTCGTCGTCGAGCGTGAAGCCGTCGGGTCCGACGCGGGTGACGCGCGCGTTCTCGATGATCTCGACCTGCAGGTCCGCGAGCCGTTCGTAGGTTGCGGCACGGGCCTTCTCGGAAAGCAACGGACCGATGATGCCGCTGCACACGAGGCGCACGCGACGTCCCTGTTCGGCCAGCTCGCCGGCTGTTTCGAGCCCGGTGAGCCCAGCCCCGACGACCGTGACGATGGCATCGGGTTCGAGGCTGTTCAACGCGTACTGCAGGCGTTCGGCATACTCGAATTCGGCCACCGGGAAAGCGAATTCCTCGACGCCAGGAACGGTGGACCGTCTCGTGGCGGTACTTCCGACGGCGTAGACGAGGTAGTCGTAGCCGACCGTTCCGCCGGATGCGAGATGGACGGTGCGCGTACCGGGTTCGATGCGGATCACGGTATCGACCAGAAGGTCGACTCCTTTCGCCAGAAGTTTGCGGTAGTCGCCGGATGCATGGTGGTTGCCGACCGCGAACTGGTGCAACCGGGTTCGCTGGACGAAGTGCGGCCGGGGATTGACGCAGGTGACCGCAGCCTTCCTGCTCATGCGGTTGGCAGCGACCGTTCCGGCATATCCACCGCCGATGACGACGACACGGGGGCGTGTATTGAACATGGCTTCTCCGATCCGTTCGTTGGCTCTGTGGTGAGCCCTCGTCATCTAGGACCGGACAGCCACGTCGTTTGTGACATGCCGCGCCGAACAATCGGCAGAATTCAGGGGCGTTGCAGGTCGCGGAGCTTCTGGGCGAGTACGCGCACATCGGCCACTCGTCCCAGGTGGGCGAGCTTGTCCGGGTTGATCAGCACCCTGACCGCGCCGATCTTCCCGTCCGTGACGTCGAATGTCATGACCTGCACGATGGCGCCGTCGGCGTCCCGCACGATCAGGCCGGGGAGCCTGTTGATCTCGCGGAGTTCGAGCGACATGCCGAGCTGACCCATGGGCGAGACGAACGAGGCCAGCAACCGCATGACCTTCTCGCCGCCGACCACGACCTTGCGGATGGCGGGTGCCTTGCCACCGCTGTCGGCGACGAGCTGCACATCGGCGGCCAGCAGGTCGCGCAGGGCGTCGACGTCGCCGTCCTGGAACGCCGTGAGGAATCGTGCGGTGAGCTGTTCGTGGGCCTGCGGGTCGGTGTCGAACCGCGCCGAACCTTGATCGACGTGGCGCCGCGCCCGCACCGCGAGTTGTCGACACGCTGCTTCGGAGCGATCGACGATTTCGGCGATCTCCGAGAAGCCGAAACCGAGTGCTTCGCGCAACACGAAGACGGCTCGTTCGAGCGGACTGAGGCGTTCGAGCAGCACGAGCGCCGCTGTCGAGATCGATTCTCGCAGTTCGGCCGAGCGCGCCGGATCGTCGTAGGACTCCTCGAGTATCGGTTCCGGCAGCCACTCGCCCACATATCGTTCGCGCCGCGCCCGCGCCGATTCGAGCATGTTGATCGATACCCGGGTGACGACGGTGGACAGGAAGGCTCTGGCCGAATCCGGTTCGACGCCGGAGGCTTCGTACCGCACCCAGGTGTCCTGCACCGCGTCCTCGGCTTCGGTCACGCTCCCGAGGATGCGGTAGGCGATGGCGAACAACAGAGGACGCAGGTTCTCGAACTCTTCGACGCCGGTCACGTCGGCCCCTCCCGTAGACCCGTGCTCCGATCACAGCACTCCACACGGGGTTCGCGCAACGAGGATGAATTCGATCAGGAACGAAGCGGGCGCCCTGCGGGCGGCTGCCCTCGACCGATCGGAGACCCTTCGGGTCCCTGAGTCGTCGTCCCCTTCCCCAAGGCTGCCCGGTCGCCATGCCCCGATAGACCGTCTCGGCCAGCACGGATAGCCCCACGTCGCGGAGGACGTGCGGCTCGCACTGGACCCGGTCGTTCGTGTCGACCCGCACGATCGGGTGCTCCACCACCAGCTGTGGAGACGAGGGATACTGGTGCCCAGTCGGTTTCGAGACAGGGAACGGCCCCGGCTCGCAGCGTCGGCGCGCTGACGTCGGACTGTGGGAGACGAGCGACGAGCTGCGTCGACGCGCCTCGGCTACCGGAACGGCCCTCGTACGCGACGATGCAGGTGAAACGCCTCGAGCCCTCCGATCACGGTGGATCGGAGGGCTGGGGAGTCAGAACGTCAGGTGTGAACCCGGGGGAGCGGGTGTGTGTCGGCCGGCGCGGAAGAACGCGCTCGCGGCTCGTTGCTGGAATACGCCTCTCGAAGGCGTGTGGATAGACTCCACCCTACGGTGCATGACAGGTTCCTTCTGTCGTGTGCCCAGACCCCGGTCCGGTGTTGGCGCACCTGCCGGGGTCGACCTGTATTCAGGTCGGTGGAGGGATGGTCGCACGGGTGTGCGAAGTCGTCAACTCGAACACACGTTCTGCCCTTGCCTGCCCTGGGATCATGGGAAGCGTAGCGATTCATCCGAATAGCGTTTCTTACAACGATTGTCGCGCTTGTTCATGGATAGACCAGTGGTTCGGATGTAAAACCGATTGTCAGCCGTCATCGAATCCGGCGCCGCCTATGGTGAGACTTCTTCGCGTCGAGTCCCAACTTCCCACAAGTGCGCCTCGAGATGGCACAGTGCGGCACGGCCGACATCCGGGAAGAAGGGGACTCGCGTGGGAGCTGTGCGACGCACGGTGGTGGCGACCGCAGTCGCGGCCACAGCCGCGGTAGGTGTATCGACGGGGCAGGCAGCGGCGACTCCTGCAATCGACACCGTTGTGAACGGTGCACTGTCCGTCACCCCGCTGTGCCAGGGAACCATCGACGCGCTGATCATCGCGTGCACCGAGCTCGAGAAGCTGACACCACACTTCCCGCTGATGCTCGACCTGAATCCGCGGGGTACACATCTCGTCGTGCTCGGGGCCGGACTCACCGATGACGGCAAGATCCGGCCGGTGCTCGAAGAACGGCTCGAAGCGGCTCTTCGTGCAGCGCAACGCTATCCGGAGTCGCCGATCGTCGTCACCGGTGGTGTGCCGCGCAACGGCGTCACCGAAGCTCAGGCCATGAAGGACTGGCTGGTCGCGCGGGGCATTCCGCCGGAGCGCATCACCGAGGAATCGCAGTCGACTTCCACCGTCGAGAACGCACGCTTCACCAACGACGTTCTGCTTGAACGGCGAGCGACGGGCGCTGTGCTCGTGACGAACCGCGACCACCTCGAACGCGCGATGATCAACTTCCGGCAGGCGGTCGACGCGCGTATTCCGGTCGCGGGCATCGTCGCAGCGTAAGCGCCGGAATTCTCAGCCCGGCGTGTTCGTCTTCCGCGTCAGTACCTGACTGATCTCCGAAACATTCTTCGCCAGTTCGAAGTTGACCCACCCGGCTACTTCCCACAGAGGTGAAGGTTCGGGCATGAGTCCGACGATCGTCTTCTCGATGTCGGCAGTCTCGAGAAGGGCAGCCCATTCGGTCCGAAGAGTCCGGATGCGGTCGGTCGAGCCGGACCACTCGTAGGCGTCCGGCCCGACCGCAGTTTCCCCACTGCAGACCGCCACGGTGTTCGTCCACCACCACTCGATGTGCCAGAGCAGCCACGCGATCGTAGGCTCGGGAAGGGCCTCGGCCGTCTCGTCCGGCCAGTCGGCGACGAGGCGACCGTCGACCCGTCGAACGCCCACGCAGTTCGACGACGGCTCCCAGTGCACGGCAGCTTCGTCGATCCGCGACAGCACGTGTTGTTCCGCGAAGAGCCAGACCAGGTCGAGTTGCTTCAGCAACGTGCGCGTGGCGAGTGGCAGGGTGTCCGAGGGCATGTATGCAATCTTTGCGGAGATAGCGGACACATGCTCGATGTCGACACCGCGCATCTGTCCGCGGAGGTGTGCAAACGTTGCTGTGCAGTTATCAGCCTTCACGCGGCCGGTGCCGCCACCCCCAGCGACAGCGCGCCGAAGAACTTCGGCGTCTTCTCCTCGTAGAAGGTGTCGAGTTCGCGGATCTCGAACCCCGCCCCGCGGACGAGGTCGGCGATTTGTCGTGTCAGATGGCAGCCACCCGCGACGCGCTTCTGAATCGGTTCGAGCCGGTGCTGCCACCGCCGGACGTTCTCGTCCGGGGCGAGTCCGTGTTCGACGAAGTGCAGGGTGCCACCCGGTGCGAGGACACGACGTACCTCGCGCAGAGCCGCGTCGGCATCGGGGATGGTGCACAGCGTCCACGTCGACAGCGCGCTGTCGAAGGTGTTGTCCTCGAACGGGAGTGACTGACCGTCCAGACCCGATCGTTCGATGCGCACGGGAGAGTCGTCGATGCGCGAACGTGCGAGCTTCCATCCGAGGTCGGCGGGTTCGACGGCACTGACCGATTCGACGGTGGTGGGGTAGTAGGGAACGTTGAGTCCGGATCCGAACCCGATCTCGACGACGCGGCCGCTCAAGCCGGCGCACACTCGTTTGCGGTTCGCTTCGGTGAACGACGGCGCACAGGCGATGTTCACCAGTCGCGGTACGACGTGATCGTTGTAGAGGCCCATGGCAGTCCCTTCGCCTCGTGGCGTGTCGATCTGCTCGATCCATCATGACACCTGCCCGGCCGAACGGAACCCCTTGTTTCCGCTATGCCGAGAGCGCTGTTAAGTTACCTTTACATGTAAAGCGTGCTTTACGGCGAAGGGAGCGGTGATGGACAGCGGGGGTGCCGGATCGGCGGTGGAGCGGTGCAAGTGGGGCAAGGTGCGGGTGGGGTCGCGGTGGATCAGCGCAGTACCGCCGGCGATCGCCCTCGGAATCCTGGCCACAGCCGTTCTGGCAGCGGTGGTAGCCGCTCTGGGGCTGGTGCCCGACTATCCCGTGGCCGCCGGCGTGGCGGTCGCGCTGGCGACCGCACCCTCGCTGTCGGCCTTGTCGTGGGTGCTCCTCGTGGATCGGTCGACCCTCGAAGGCGCCACGGATCGCCCCGAGGATTCGGTCGAGGCGTCCTGGTATGAGAAAGCCGCCTCGGGCGCTTTCACCGACATCCTTCTCGTCACGGGCCTGGGGTGCACCGCTCTGGCGTTCGCTCCGATCGAGGTCGAGGGCCTGCACGCGCTGATGGCGGTCATTCTCGTGGCGTTCGCGTCGTTCGGTGTGCGCTACGGCGTGCAGCGCCGGAAGGGCTGAGGGTGCGGAACTCGCTCGCGGCCCTGCGCGCGGAGAACGGATGGTCGCAGCAGAGGCTCGCCGACGAACTCGGCGTCTCGCGACAGACGATCATCTCGATCGAGAAGGGACGATTCGACCCGTCCCTTCCGTTGGCGTTCCGCATCGCGCGCCTGTTCGGGCGTCGCATCGAGGACATCTTCGTACCCGACGAGGAATAACGGAGTGGCCGAGCGGATTCCCCGACAGAACCCACTCGGCCACTTGCCCGATCACTTGAGCGTACTACCGGCGTCAACAGTGAGCGTGAGACCGGTGACGTAACGGGACTCGTCGGACGCCAGGAACAGAACGGCATTACTGATGTCTTCCGGTTCCACCCATCCCACCGGCAGGACGTGCATGAACTGCGTGGCCGCCTTCATGTCCTCCGGTCCCGGGTTCTCGAGGTCGGGACGGAACATCTTCATGGCGCCCTCGTTCATGAACATCGGTGTGTTCACGTTGGTGGGGTGCACGGTGTTGACCCGGATGGAGTGCTGCCCCAGTTCGACGGCGAAGGTGCGCATCATGCCGACCATCCCGTGCTTCGCGGAAATATATGGGCCCATGGTGGGGTAAGCCTTCAATCCGCCGACCGAACTGGTCAGGACGATCGATCCACCATTCCCACCCGCAATGATGTGCGGCACTCCGGCTTTGATCGACTTCCACACGCCGGACAGGTTGATGTCGAGCATCTCCTGCCAATCGAACTCGTCGGTCTCGTGCAGCATCGCGCCACCCGTGCCGATTCCGGCGTTGGCGACGATGATGTCGAGACGGCCCAGTTGTTCGACGCCGTTGTCGACGGCGGCCTTCACCGCGTCGAAGTCGCGGACGTCGGCCTCGGCCGTGACGATCCGTCGGTTGAGACTCTTGACGGCTTCGACCGTTTCGGCCATGTCTTCCGGGGTGGACGGTTCGATCTGCGCGTTCTCCCGGATCGGGCCGCAGATGTCGAGTGCGATGATGTCGGCACCCTCCTGTGCCAACCGGATCGCGTGACTGCGGCCCTGTCCGCGTGCGGCTCCGGTGATGAACGCGACCTTGCCTTCGACTCTTCCTGCCATTGAACACCTCTCACTTCGTGCACCGTCCGTTCGGGCGATGCAGAGCCATGGGATTGTCGGGTTACTGCGTGCTGTGGGTGAACTCGATGTGCAGATCGACGAGCCCACGAAGGAGGAAGGTGGGTTCGTAGGCGAACACACGGTCGTCCTCCGGGCCGTGTGCCTGCTCGCTGAGACGGATGTCCTCCATCCGATCGAGCAGACGGTTGAGGGTGACGTGCCCTTCGATGCGCGCGAGCGGGGCGCCGGCGCAGGTGTGCAGGCCGCGGCCGAATGCGATGTGATCGTGCGAGTTCTTCCGATCGAGCCGGAACTCGTTCGGGTCCTCGAACTTACGCGGATCACGGTTCGCGGCGGCGAGACTCAGCATCACGATCGTCCCAGCCGGCACCTCGACGTTGCCGATGGTCGTGGTCTTGCGAGCGAGTCGGAAGTCCACCTTCGTGGGACTGTCGAAGCGCAGTGATTCCTCCATGAACGGTTTGATGAGACTGCGGTCCTCGCGCAGGATCTTCTGGTACTCGGGGCGTTCGCAGAGCACCCGCAGCGACGAACTGAGGAGTTTCGTCACCGTCTCCTGGCCGGCTGCGAACAGGAACGTCGCAGGTCGGACGACCTCGAGCAATTCCGGTATCGAGCCGTCCGGATAGGTCGCTGCGGCCAGACCGCTGAGGATGTCGTTGCGGGGTTCGCGACGACGGTCGGCGAGATACTTCTCGAAACGTCCGTCGAGGAATTCGAGGGGGTTGATCCCGACGGGTTCGTGATCGAGTGCGCCGACCCGCGTGCCGGGCCGTTCACCTGCGCCGAGCACCCACCGGAACTCCTCGCGATCCTCTTCCGGCACACCGAGCAGGTCGGTGATCGCCATGGTGGCGAAGGGTTTTGCGTAATCACCGAGGAACTCGCATCGGCCCTCGCCGATAAACTCGTCGATGACGTCGTCGGCCAGTCCCCAGAGGTACTCCTCGTTCTCTTTCAGTCGTTTCGGGGTGAGGAGTCGTCCGAGCAGCGACCGGGCACGCGTGTGGTCGGGTGGGTCCATCGTCACCATGTGCTCGAAGATCGGGAACTGGTGACGGTGGGCCTCGATCTGTTCGGTGATGTCGTCGCCTTCGGGTTCGAAGGGCAACGGCGGGAACGGACCTCCGATCGAGTTGACCGCCGACAGTGCCTCGCTGTTCTTGAATCCTTCGACCACCTCCTGGTAGCCGGTGACCACCACGACGCCGTAGTGAGGTTCCCGGTACACCGGGTTGCGACTGCGCATGTGGTCGAAGTACTCGAACGGACTCTGTGCGATCTCTCCGTCGGTGAAGTAGTCGGAGGATGCGAGATCGGTCATCGGATCACGGACCTTTCGGGGAAGAAGGGAGGTTCTCGACGATGCCGATGGCCTGCCGAGGGCAGGCGCTGGCGGCGGAATAGGCCTTGGGCCAGAGGCTTTCCGGAGGGTTCTCGT
The DNA here is from genome assembly GCF_053345925.1 of Rhodococcus sp. C26F. Classification (NCBI taxonomy): domain Bacteria; kingdom Bacillati; phylum Actinomycetota; class Actinomycetes; order Mycobacteriales; family Nocardiaceae; genus Rhodococcus; species Rhodococcus sp. C26F. The sequence continues at coordinate 81,427 of NZ_JBKFBA010000011.1, read as the reverse complement.
CGCAGGTCGCGATGTCGTCGTCGGGAAGATCGAAGATCTCGGGTGCGATCTCGAGGCACAACGCGTGCGCTTCGCACAGGTCTCGATCGATGTACAGGCGCTTCGGTGATCCCGTCATCGGCGCTCCAGGAGGGGGATGTGGGCTCGAACGGTGGCGGTGCGGCCGGGCTGGGTGGCCGCTACCGGGGTAGGGTGTAACCGCGTTACCTGGGTCACGATAACGTGGTTACCGCTTGACGGCAAGGATGTTTTCGGAATGAGTGGTACCGCTATCCCGAACGAAGCGGACGAGGCGCGATCACGCCTGCTCGAGACCGTGATCGAACTCCTGGAGGAAGGCGGCTACGACGCCGTCCAGCTGCGCGAGGTCGCGCGCCGGACGCGCATGTCGCTGTCCACCGTCTACAAACGGTTCGCGACACGCGAGGAACTGATCCTCGCCGCCATCGAGCACTGGATGAAGGAGAACCATGCCGGCCTCGTCGAGCAGCCGCGCGCGCCGGGTGAGCGCCTGCATCCGGCGATGATGCGCGTCATCCGCGCCATCTTCGAACCGTGGGAGAAGAACCCCGCGATGCTCCTCGCCTACTTCAGAGTGCGAACGGCACCCGGTTGGGAAGGGCTGCACATGCGAGGCTTCGACGAGGTGATTCCCGTCGGCATGGCCGTTCTGGAGGATGCCGACCCAGTCTTCGTCGAGGAGTCGATGTCGATCCTGTCGAGCGTCGTATTCGGACTCGTCGGCCGCTGCCTCGAAGGGCGGATCGAACTCGCCGAGATCATGCCGACGATCGATCGCGCGGTGTACTGGCTGACCACGGGGTACGAGGCCACGCAACGCGAGCGCGGTCAGGGCGCCTAACTGCGGACTCGTACCCCTGTCGTCTTCTTGACTGGTATCCAAGACGCCCTTACCGTAGTCGTGACGCCTTCTTGAATGGCGTCCAAGAAATGTGGTGGAGAAGCGGGGAGGGCGCAAGTCATGGAAATCGGTGGGTCTGCCGAGCGGCGCGAGGCCGTAGCGGTGCAGCGGCGCGAGGTCTCGTTCGTCTCCGGCCAGGACGAGTGCGCGGCATGGCTGTACACCGCACCCGACCTGAACGGTCCGCGCCCGATGGTGATCATGGGGCACGGGCTCGGAGCGGTGCGGGAGATGCGCCTGGATGCCTACGCGGAACGGTTCGCCGCCGCGGGGTGGTCGGTGCTGGTGTTCGACTACCGTCACCTCGGGGCCAGCGGCGGAGCGCCGCGCCAGATCCTCGACATCGGCCGGCAACGCGCCGATTGGCGCGCCGCCCTGGCCTTCGTGCGCACACTCCCGGAGGTCGATGTCAACCGGATTGCCTTGTGGGGCAGCTCATTCGGTGGAGGGCATGTCCTTCAGGTCGCCTCCGAGGACACCCGTATCGCGGCGGTCGTGGCGCAGTGTCCCTTCACCGACGGTCCGGCGTCGTTGCGCGCGCGGATACGGACCGGCCCGCTGAGCGTGGTGGCACTGACAGTGGCGGGCATCCTCGACACGGTCGGGTCGTGGTTCGGTGCGAAGCCGATCCTGTTGCCGATGGCGGGGACGTCCTGGATGCCCGCGTTCGTGGCCTCACCCGACGCCCTCGCCGGCGCTTCCGCACTCCTGCCCGCGGGGACCCGTCTCTCGCGGCGCACCAGCACGGTGTTGAAACGGCTTCCGTCGGTGCGGGCTCAGCTGTCGAAGAACATCGAGCCGACGGAGATCGACGGTAGGGAAGAACCCGAGACCGGGGTCGGCCGCGACAGCATCTGGGGTGTACTGCGCGGTCCGAACGGCGAATTCGAGGCTGCCAACGCCCTCGCTGCCCGGCTGGCGCTGAGTCTTCCGCTCGATCGACCTGGTCGCGCGCTGGCTCGTTTCAGCACTCCGACGTTGCTGTGTGTCTGCGACAACGACGCGGCCGCGCCCGCGAAGACCACGAAGCGTCACGCACAGGGCCTGGCACACGTGCAGGTTCAGAGCTACGTGTGCGACCACTTCGACATCTACGTCGGTGAACACTTCGAACGCGCCGTGTGTGACCAACTCTCCTTCCTGGAAAGGCAATTCGACCACACCACACAGTAGGTCGCTCCGAGTTCGCGGACGAAGACCGGGTGCTCAGCCGGTGGCTGCGGCACGACTGCGAGCGCTGTTGAGCAACGTCTCGATCACCGCGCGCCGCTGAGCCTGATCCGTCGGGTGCATCAGCAAGCCCTCGACCACGAAAACGCCGATCGAGACCAGCGGATCGACTTCGTCTGCGGGCACACCGAGCGCGATCAGCTCTGCCCGGAACAACCCTTCGGCCAGCGTGTGGAACTGCTGGTGCCATTGCTGAACGGACGCGGACTTCTCGGCGCGTGTGTGCACCGTGCTCACCAACCGACCCAGCTGTTCCAATTCTTCGACCAACCACAAGAGTCGATCGGCCAGCCCCGAGCCCAGCATCTTGCTGTAGGAGGCCATCGAGTCGGCCAGAACCGCATCCAGGACCGCGATCAATATCGAGTCCTTGTCCTGGAAGTACCAGTACAGCGTGTTCGACACGACTCCGGCGTCACGGGCGATCCGCGTCATCGATGCCGCGTCGTATCCTTCCTCGACGAACAACCGCCGGGCGGCCACCACGATCTCTGCGCGTTTCTCTTCCCGATCCTGCGGACGTCTGTTGCGGGGCATCTCCAGTCCTGACCTAGTTCCCGCCCCGATGCTATCTTGACCGGCCCCCAAGAGCGGGCCCCGGCCGACCGTTCCGGAACGAGGTCCGTAGCCGTCTCGAACAGATGATGCGGCAGGCGAGCCGGAGCAGCTCTCGATACAGATCGGCTCGTACTTCGGGTCACTCGACTTCGGCGAGTCCGTACTCGGGTCGTCCGGCAGGCCGATACACGGTGATGACGACACCGGTCGAGGTGGTGCGCGATTCGACGAGATCGAACTTCGTGTCGCGACCCCCGACGGGGAACAGCCGCCGCCCCTGACCGAGGACGACCGGGAACGTGATGAGGCGGTACTCGTCGACGAGATCGTGTTCGAAGAGGGTGTGGACCAGACGGATGCTGCCGTGCACCTGCAGTTCCCGTCCCGGCTGCTTCTTCAGTTCCGCGACCGCGGTGGGCACGTCGCCCTCGAGGACCGTCGTGTTCTGCCACTCGGGGGCGGTGAGCGTCGTGGAGGCGACGTACTTCGGGAGGGTGTTGAGTGCACGGGCGACCGGATCGTCGGGATCGGTCGAGTTCGGCCACGACGCAGCGAAGACGTCGTAGGTGTTCCGGCCCAGCAGGAATGCGTCGACCTTCGAGAACACCTCGTCGATGAACTTGCCGGTGTCCTCGTCGAACAGCGGCACCACCCAACCGCCGCGGTCGAAGCCGTCGCTGCGGTCCTCGTCGGGGCCACCCGGTCCCTGGGCCACACCGTCGGCCGATACGAAGGTCGTCACCGTGAGCTTCATCGTCGTCCCCTTTCGAAGGTTGTCGCCGAGTACAGACCCGGGAAGCGCGGAGAACTCATCGCTTGCATCCCTCCGGCACGGAAGGTATCTCTGGACGCAGCGTCGCGTGTCGATGACGGACTGCGTCAGGCATGGAGGCGCGGGACCACAAGGAGTTCTCCTTGAGTATTGCGTTCAACCACACCATCGTCGCGGCCGACGACAAGCAGCATTCGGCCTACTTCCTCACCACCCTGTTCGGGCTGCCCGATCCGGTGCCCGCCGGGCACTTCCTCGCCGTCGAACTCGCCAACGGCGTCACCCTCGATTTCGCCGAACCGCCACCGGATGTGGAGTATCCGCCGCAGCACTACGCATTCCTGGTGTCGGAGGAGGAGTTCGACGAGATCTACGCCCGGATCCTCGAGCAGAAGATCGAACACTGGGCCGATCCCCGACAGTCGGCGCACGGCATCAACAGAAACGACGGGGGTCGAGGAACCTACTTCCTCGACCCCGCCGATCACTTCATGGAGATAATCACGCGTCCCTACGGTTGGCGCTCCTGAACCGTCTCGACCCGAGCCGTCCCGGCCGTAGCGCGTCGCCGTGCCAGCACCGTGCAGGTACCGGCGATCGCTGCGGTCAACGCGCCGGTCGCGAGCAGCTGCGTGCGGGCAGCGGTGTCGAACAGGGCGAGCACCGCGATGCCGGCGAGCAGACCGAGCGTCGCGTACGACAGGTACGGGAAGCCCCACATCTTCAGCGGCAGTGCATCCTCGGTGCCGTTGCGGCGTGCGCGACGACGGAGCACGAGGTGCGAGACCGCGACGAACGTCCACAGCACCAGGATCGTGGAGCCGACGGCGTTGAGCAGCAGCGGCAGCACCCGGTCGGGGTAGAGATAGTTCAGTCCGACCGTGACGAAGCCGAACGCCACCGAGGCGAGCACCGCATTGCGGGGAACGCCGTTGGACGACAGCCGCCCGAAGACGGGGTGCGCCGATCCGCGGTGCGACAGCGAGAAGATCATCCGGGAAGCGCTGAACAGCATCGCGTTGAGCGACGAGAGCAGCGCGACCACGACGATCACGGTCATCACCGCGGCGGCGCCCGGGACGGCCCCGGCCTGCAGCACGGCGACGAACGGACCGGTCGCGAGATCCTCGGAGGTCCACGGCAGGATCGTCACCATCACGAGCACCGACCCGATGTAGAACACGAGGATGCGCCACACCAGGGTGCGCACCGCGCGGCCCACGTTGCGCCGGGGATCGGCGGTCTCCGCGGCGGCGATCGCGATGATCTCGGTGCCACCGAAAGCGAAGACCACGATGAGCAGGCCGGCGGCGATACCCGCGATGCCGGTGGGAGCGAACCCGCCGTGCGCGGTGAGGTTGGAGAAACCGGTCGTCTCGAAGGTGGGCATCCACCCGGCGATCATCGCGACACCGATCACCAGGAAGCCGAGGATGGCAGCGATCTTGATTGCGGCGAACCAGAATTCGACCTCACCGAAGCGGCGCACGCCGACGAGGTTCACGCCCGTCAGCACGACCATGTAGAACAGCGCGGACGCCCACTGGGGGATGCCGGGCAGCGCCACCGCGGTGATCGCGGCGGCGCCGGTGGCCTCCGCGGCGATCACGATGATGACCTGCACCCAGTACAACCACCCGATGGTCCGTCCCGCGACAGGGCCCAGCGCGTTCTCGGTGTGCTCGGAGAACGCACCGCTGGCGGGGTTGGCCGCGGCCATCTCGCCCATCATGCGCATCACGAACACGACGAGAACGGCCGCCACCAGGAACGAGATCAGGATCGCCGGGCCGGCGACGGCGATACCCGCCCCCGACCCGACGAACAGGCCGGCCCCGATGGCGCCACCGAGGCTCATCATGACGAGCTGGCGGGGCCGCATGGCGCGATGCAGGCCGGCGGTGTTCTGGGCGCCGGTCGTCGTCCCGGCGGTGCTCTGGGCGCCGGTCGTCGTCGCGGCGGTGCCCTGGGCGCCGGTCGTCGTCGCCAGGGTGTCAGTCATCGATGCGCTCCCCGGCCGGGACCAGCTGGTCCAGTGCGATCTCGAAGGCGGTCGCGGCGAGCCCGGTGAGCTCGGTCGACCGGTCGTGGCAGCGGCGCAGTGCCGTCTCGATGGTGGTGGACACATCGCCGAAGATGGCGGCGTCAGAGACCTCCACGTCGCCCTCCATGAGCTGGGCGAAGGCCCGGGCCATACCGCAGTTGGCGATGAAGTCGGGGATCACGGCGACGGACTTGTCGGCGTGCTCGTAGGTGGGGCCGTAGAAGATCTCGTCGTCGGCGAACGGGACGTTGGCGCCGGAGGCGATCGACTCGAGTCCTGCGGCGACCATGCGGTCGACCTGCTCGCGGGTGACGAGGCGGCTCGCGGCGCAGGGCAGGAAGATCTCGGCTCCGAGATCCCAGATGCGGGCGTTCACCTCGTCGAAGGGGATCATGCGGTCGCTGCGCAGGGCGTTGCCGTCGCGCTCGAGCAGCAGGGTGCGGACCTCGTCGAAGGAGAGACCCTCGGGTGCGAGGATGCCGCCGTCGCGGTCGATGATGCCCACGATCGAGGCGCCGGCCTGGGCGAGATAGTAGGCAGCGGCAGCGCCGACATTGCCCCAGCCCTGCACCACGACGCGCTTGCCGGCGAGGTCGGTGCCCCGATAGACGAGCTGGTGGTGACGGACCGACTCGGCGACGCCGTAACCGGTGATCAGATCGGCGACAGTGTATTTCGTGCTGGTGGCAGGGGTGAACCGCGCGTCCTCGACGACCTTCGCGACGCCGAGTCGCAGCTGGCCCACCCGCTGGATGCGCTGGCGCTCGTCCTTGCCGAAGTGTCCGTTGACGACACCTTCCTGCGGGTGCCACAGGCCGTTGGACTCGGTGAGGGGAACGACCTCGTTCATCTCGTCGACGTTGAGGTCGCCGCCGGTGCCGTAGTAGGCGCGCAGCAGGGGAGTGACGCCCGCGAACCAGCGGCGCAGCACGCCTTCCTTGCGGGGGTCGGACGGATCGAAATCGATGCCGGACTTGGCACCGCCGATTGCAGGTCCGGAGACGGTGAACTTGATCTCCATGGTCTTCGCCAGCGACTCGACCTCGCGCCGGTCGAGGCCGCGGCGCATGCGGGTGCCGCCGCCGGCCGCGCCGCCCCGCAGCGAGTTGATGACGACCCAGCCCCGGGCGGTGGTCTCGGTGTCGTGCCACTCGAAGACGATCTCGGGGGCTTTTTCTTCGAATCGCGTCAGCAGGTTCTTCATGGCGAAAGACTGTGACGGCAGTAACAAATGCCGCGCAACTGTGCTTCGTCGAACTGTGCAGCGTGCGGAGGGTCCGGATGCCCGAAGCGCTTTTTTCTGTGCAATCCGGCTAGTCGGAGACGGATTGTGGACGTGATCGGTTCAGCGGCGGTAGGCCGGTGCCTTCGCGGATCGTTCCGGCTCGAGGGTGCGGAGCAGCGGCATCGCCCGGTAGTGCACCACTTCCGACAGCACCATCACGCTCGTCGACCGCGCGACGATCGAGGAGCGGTTCAGCTCGATGAGGGTCTGTTGGAGACCGAGATGCGATTCGGCCCCGATCCGGCACAGGACGTCACCCGCGCCGGTGGTGGCGAACGCCTCGAGGACGCCGGGGATGCGTTCGAGGACCTCGGTGACGTCTTCGAGCGCGCCCTGCACGATCTCCATCGTCACGAACGCCTGTACATCGAAACCTGCTGCGGCGAGGTTGATCCGGGGTTCGTAGCCGGCGATCACCCCGGTGTCCTCGAGGCGTCGCAGTCGGGCCGAGACGGTGGCACGCGCGACCTTCAGTCGACGGGACAGTTCGAGCGCGCCGATCTTCGGGTCGGCGTGCAGGGCCTCGAGGAGAGCGAAATCCAATTCGTCCAGCTGCACGGGCTCGCGCATCGCGGTTCCTTCCCATCGAGCGCCGAAAACTAGCCCGATTGTATAGGTGAACGCGCGGATTCCGGCAGATTCCAGTCAGTCGGACCAGTTGCCGAAGGCGACGTTGCGTCGCACCGACGGGTGGGTTTCTCCTGGTGACACACGACACAACGACTGTGCCGCAGTGAGCGGCAGGAGGTTGCAGCGATGACTCTGGAATACACCCTGACCGACAGCGAACGACTCGCTCAGCTCGACGCCGAGGAGCTCCGGCGCCTGGTCGGTCTCGTGGAGTACGACAGCGAACGGGACCCCTTCCCCGTCAGCGGCTGGGACGCCGTGGTGTGGGTGGTCGGAAACGCCACGCAGACGGCGCACTACTACCAGTCCGCCTACGGCATGGAACTCATCGCCTATTCCGGACCCACCACCGGCAACCGCGACCATCACGCCTACGTACTGCGCAGCGGCGCCGTGCGATTCGTGATCAAGGGTGCGGTGGATCCGGACAGCCCGCTGATCGAGCACCACCGCCTCCACGGTGACGGCGTCGTCGACATCGCGCTCCAGGTTCCGGACGTCGACAAGTGCATCGAGCACGCCCGCAAGCAGGGGGCGACCGTCCTCGAGGAACCCTACGAGATCAGCGACGAGAACGGCACCGTCCGCATCGGCGCCATCGCGACCTACGGCGACACGCGGCACACGCTCGTCGACCGGTCGCGCTACAACGGCCCGTACCTGCCCGGCTACATCGAGCGCACCTCGACCTACCGCAAGCGTGAGGGTGCGCCCAAGCGCATCTTCCAGGCGCTCGACCACGTCGTCGGCAACGTCGAACTCGGGCGCATGGACGAGTGGGTCGACTTCTACAACCGCGTCATGGGTTTCACGAACATGGCGGAGTTCATCGGCGACGACATCGCCACCGACTACTCGGCGCTCATGAGCAAGGTGGTGTGCAACGGCAACCACCGCGTGAAGTTCCCGCTCAACGAGCCCGCCATCGCGAAGAAGCGTTCGCAGATCGACGAGTACCTCGACTTCTACCGCGGACCGGGTGCACAGCACCTCGCGCTGGCCACCAACGACATCCTCACGGCGGTCGACCAGTTGCGCGAGGAGGGCGTCGAGTTCCTCGCGACTCCCGATGCGTACTACGACGATCCGGAGCTGCGCGCCCGCATCGGTGAGGTCCGGGTGCCGATCGAGGAGCTGAAGAAGCGGGGCATCCTGGTCGACCGCGACGAGGACGGCTACCTGCTGCAGATCTTCACCAAGCCCGTCGGTGACCGTCCGACCGTCTTCTTCGAGCTGATCGAGCGCCACGGCTCGCTCGGCTTCGGCAAAGGCAACTTCAAGGCGCTGTTCGAGGCGATCGAGCGGGAGCAGGCCGCGCGCGGCAACTTCTGATTGCGGTCCTAGACGAGCTGACCGAGCCGCGTGCACAACGCGTGTTCGGTCTGCCGGATCGCCGTTCCCACAATCGGTTCGATGAGCATGCCGAGTGTGCGGCCGGCGATCCCGCCGGGCAGCCGGTAGCCGAAGTCGACGTCGAGCCGCGTCGCGTCGCCGAGGTCCGTGAAGGTCCACGACGACGCGGCGCGGAATCCGGCGATCGAGTCGAGGACGATCACGCGATTGCGTTCCCATTCGACGACTTCCACGCGCGAGTCGAGATCCTTGGGGCCGATCCGCATGGTCGAGTCGTAGATGGCACCGAGGCCGGAGACCTGCTCGCCCACGGGTTGGAAGCGGGCCACCCCGAACATCCAGTCGGGGACGTTCCGGTAGTCGTCGACGTAGGAGAACGCGAGGTCGACAGGGATGTCTGCGACGGCGCTGTGGCGGACGTGAATCATGGCTGGAGCCCTTCACGAGAAGTTGTCTGTTACTCAATGTAGCGGGTAACTGCGCGCTCCGGAAGAGGTTCGAACCCGTTGCTCTAACGTCCGATAAGTGTTTGAATGCCGTGACGCAAGTCACACACTTTCGGTTCAGGAGGCTCGGGTGAAGACGAAGGCAGCAGTCGTCAAGGGAATCAACCAGCCGTGGGAGATCGAGGAGATCGATCTCGGCGATCCCGTCGCAGGTGAGGTGCAGATCCGCCTCGCGGCCTCGGGTCTGTGCCATTCCGACGAGCATCTGCGCTCGGGGGCGACACCGCTTCCGTCCTTCCCGGTCCTCGGTGGTCACGAGGGCGCGGGCGTGGTCACCAAGGTGGGTCCGGGAGTGCGGGGTCTCGAGGAGGGCGACCACGTCGTCCTCGCGTTCATCCCCGCCTGTGGCCGCTGTCGGGCCTGCGCCAAGGGCATGCAGAACATCTGCGACGAGGGCGCCGGCCTGCTCACCGGCCAGGCGATCTCCGACAAGACCTACCGCGCGACGCTGAACGGCGACCCGGTGCTGCAGATGTGCCTGCTCGGCACGTTCGCGCCGTACGTCACGGTCAACGAGGCGTCGGTCATCAAGATCGAGAAGGACATCCCGCTCGAGAAGGCGGCACTGCTCGGATGCGGTGTCGCGACCGGCTGGGGTTCGGCCACCGAGATCGGCGGCACCAAGCTCGGCGACACCGTGGTCGTCATCGGTGTCGGCGGTGTCGGCATCAACTCCGTCCAGGGCGCGGCACACGCCGGGGCGCGGTTCGTCGTCGCGATCGACCCGGTCGAATTCAAGCGGCAGAAGGCCAAGGAGTTCGGCGCGACGCACGTCTTCGCGTCGATCGAGGAGGCTGCACCGGTGATCGGCGACATCACCTGGGGCCAGATGGCCAACGTCACCGTCATCACCGTCGGTGAGATCACCGGCGACATCATCGGCCCCGCACTCGGTCTCACCGCCAAGGGTGGCCAGGTCGTGGTCGTCGGCATGGGCCACGCCACCGACACGCAGGTGACGATGAGCCTGTTCGAACTGACGCTGCTGCAGAAGCGCTTGCAGGGGGCCATCTTCGGTGGCACCGGCCCGCGCTCGCAGATCCCGAAGCTGCTCGAGCTGTACCGGAACGGGCAGCTCGACCTCGACAACCTCGTCACCAAGACGTACAAGCTCGAGGACATCAACGAGGGCTACGCCGACATGCACGCCGGCAAGAACCTCCGCGGCCTCGTCCTCTACGGCGAGGACGATTACTGATCCTGCGAGCGACAACCGATCCTGCGAGCG